>PUMA01000059.1 GCA_003551155.1 Desulfonatronospira sp. | reverse complement strand
GAACGAAACCTGAAAATGATATCTTGGTCGGCCATGGGAAGGGCATATCATAGACCCTCTCGTGACGCCAGCTTTTTTTCAGGATTTTTCGAAAATTTTTGAAAGCGCTAAACTGTTACAACGGGGATCTTTTCTGGGAGCAGGTCACCCTGACTGCTTTGGAAATAGGAGGAGCCAAACGTGTGCTGGCCACAAGCATTGATATTACCGAACGGAAGAAGGCCGGTGAGAAACTCGAACACCTTAATGCAATTCTGCGGGCTATCAGAAATGTTAATCAGCTTATTACCCAGGAAAAGGACCAGGGTAGGCTGCTGCAGGAATCCTGCAGAAATCTGGTGGAAACCAGGGGTTATTTCAATGCTTGGATTGCTCTGCTGGACAGCGAACATAAGCTTTCGGCTTTTTATAGTGCCGGTCTTGGAAATAAAGCCCAGGTTATAAAGAAACACTTGAAAAACGGTCTGCGCCTGGATTGCCTGGCAGAAATCCAGGAAGGCAGGCATATACTGGTTGTTGATGATCCTTATACACGGTGCACCCTCTGTCCTTTGAGAGTCTTATATAAAAACAGGGCGGGGATTGCAGGTCGTTTGGAGTACCAGGACCGCTTTCTCGGTTTGCTTGTCGTTTCAACATCAGCTGATATGGCTCATGATCTGGAGGAGATCGATCTTTTTGAAGAGTTGGTAAAAGATCTTTCCTATGCCCTGTATAACCTTGCGAGGGAAGAGGAGCTTCAGCGGAAGGATTCCATGCTGCGCATCGCAGGCAATCTGGCCAGACTGGGAGGGTGGAGCGTTGATCTTGAAAAAAACCGGGTGAACTGGTCCAATCAGGTTTCTGAAATTCATGAAATGCCGCTGAACTATTCGCCCACTGTGGAAGAGGGGATCAGTTTTTATGCTCCTGAGTTTAAGGATAAAATCAAGAAGGTCTTCAGGGCATGTGCAGAGAGAGGTATTCCTTATGATGAAGAAATGCAGATTATCACTGGCAAAGGGCGGAAAGTATGGGTCCGGACCATAGGTACAGCTGAAAAGGATGATTCAGGAAGGATAATCGGGGTTCTGGGAGGGTTCCAGGATATTGACCGGCGTAAACAGACCGAAATGGCCCTCCAGGAAAACGAGCGCAGGCTGAATACCCTAATGGGTAATCTTCCGGGTATGGTTTACCGTTGCCTCAACAATCCCTACTGGTCCATGGAGTATGTGAGCCAGGGTTGTGTGACGTTGACCGGATATACTCCTGAAGAACTTACTGAGGGCTTGTGCTTTGCCCAGCTCATCCATCCTGATGACCGGGAAAAAGTATACCGTGAAGTAAAAAAGGCGGTTGAAACAGGTAGTCATTTTCATCTGGAATACAGAATCAGGACTAAAGGCGGAGAAGAAAAAACCGTCAGTGAGCAGGGTCTTTTGATATCTGACGATGAGGGACGTAAGTTGTGGCTGGAGGGATTCATTACCGACATTTCCGGCCGAAAAAAAGCGGAACAGGAAAGGAGAGCGGCTGAAGAAAGGCTTGAGACGATCCTGAACAGTATCACTTCCCATATTTATGTGGCGGATATGGAATCACATGATATTCTGTTCATCAATCAAAAAACAAGAGACGAGCTGGGAGATATTGAGGACAGAAAATGCTGGAGCGTAATCCAATCGCGCCAGAGTGGTCCCTGTAATTTCTGTACCAATGATAAACTGCTTGATTCGGAAGGAAATCCCACCGGCGTTTACCGATGGGAGTTTCAGAACACAAGAACCAAAAGATGGTATGACTGCCATGATATGGCAATACGATGGACAGATGGGCGTATGGTCAGACTGGAAATTGCTGTTGATATTACCGAACGTAAGCAGGCCGAAGCAAGAATGAAGGAGAGCGAGGCCTTCCAGAAGACTCTGGTTGATTGTTCACCGCTTCCAGTTTTCAGTCTGGATTCCGATGGAAAAGTACTGACCTGGAATAAAGCAGCTGAAAAGGTTTTCGGGTGGGACTCCAGTGAGGTCATTGGCAGACCATTACCCATTGTTCCTCCTGATAAACAGGATGAATTCCAGAGCTTACGGGACAGAGTGATGTCCGGCCAGAGCTTTACCGGCAAAGAGCTTATCCGTCAGAAAAAAAACGGTGAAATGATTAACATCAGCCTTTCTGCTGCTCCTGTCCACGACTCTTCGGAGAGGGTTACAGGCATCATAGCCACTGTGGAAGACATCACTGAACGCAAATTGGCTGAAGAGCGCCTTAAGTACCTGAGCCTGCATGATCAGCTCACCGGCCTTTATAACAGGACATATCTTGAAAATGAGATGCAGCGTCTGAACAGGAGCCGGGAACACCCCATAACCATCATTTCCATTGACGTGGATGGACTGAAGCTGGTCAATGATTCCCTTGGCCATGAGTACGGGGACAGACTTTTGAGGCTGGCCTCAAGCCTTCTTCAGGAATCTCTTCGTAAATCGGACATTCTGGCCAGATTCGGCGGGGATGAGTTTGTGGCTCTCCTGCCTAGAACTGATTACCAGGCCGGCAGAGGGATTATGAACCGCATAAGGGAGCGTGTAGCTGCATATAATCTGCAGGCGGAGCAGAACAAGCTTCCTTTGGGTGTTTCCATGGGCATGGCCGTGGCGCATGACGATACAAGTGATCTTTTTGCTGCTTTCAAGGAAGCAGACGATCTCATGTACCGGGACAAATTGAACAAGGAGGATACTGCCAGGTCCCAAATCATGAGGACATTGCTGGCAGCCCTGGATGAAAGGGATTTTGTAACCAGCAACCATATTCGAAGACTGGAAAACCTGTGTCGTTTTATCGGTGAAAAGATTGGTCTTTCAGAAAGACAGCTGTCAAACCTCGCCCTTCTGGCCCAGGTGCACGATCTTGGAAAAGTGGGCATTCCCGATCATATTCTGTTCAAGCCCGGACCTTTGACTGAGGAAGAATGGAGGGTTATGCGCAAGCATCCAGAGAAAGGGTACCGCATCGCCCAGGCCAGCACTGATCTGGCTGAAGTATCCGACCTTATCCTGAAGCACCATGAGCGCTGGGACGGCCAGGGCTATCCCCTGGGCCTGGTAGGAGAGGAGATTCCCATAGAATGCCGTATTCTGGCTATTGTGGACGCCTATGACGCCATGACCAGCGACAGGCCTTACAGAAAGGCCATGTCTTTAGAAGAAGCTAAGCAGGAGATTAAAAAATTTTCCGGGACACAGTTTGATCCAGATCTGGTTGAAGTATTCCTGAAGATGCTTCAAGATAACATGAAATAGGTCCGACCATTTTTCGTGATATTTTCTGACAGGCAATTCAAGGGGCAATAATTCCGGAAATAATAATGCTGACCTGAGACAGTCATCTTTCCAAGATGGTTTAGCCTGTACCCAGAATCTTTCCAATATCTAAGAAAAATGCATACAAAGCCTGTAGTTAATATGGTTTGTTATTGCAGTATTATAAAGAGCATGTTAGCGAAAAATTACATAGAAAAAGCTTTTGAGACCCATTGATATCATTAAGCTCCCTACACCAAGGATTTGAATATGTCTAAACCTATCGCAAATAACATGATTCTCTCCCAGTTTAGTCAAGATTTCCAAACTATTTTTGAAAACTCACCGATAGGCATTTTTTTATCGTCACCTGAAGGAAAATATATTTACGTAAACCCTGCCCTCGCCGGAATGTTGGGTTACGCAACCACTGAAGAATTGACTGATTCAGTCACAGACATTGCCAGTCAGGTATACCTTAATCCTGCAGACAGAGAGGAATTCAGGCTTCTTCTGGAAACACATGGAGAAGTGGCCAATAATGAATGCCGTCTGCTCCGAAAGGACGGAACGATGTTTTGGGCATCAAGAAACGCTTGGGCAGTGCGTGATGACCAGGGAAACATACTTTATTATCAAGGATTCACAACAGATATCACAGAACGAAAGTTGGCTGAGGAAAAAGCACGGCAGTCGGAAAAATACTATCAAGCGGTGTTCGAGACCTCAGGAGCGGCCCAAGTGATAGTTGAGGGAGACACCACCATTTCCCTGGCCAACTCCAGATTCGTTGAACTGTCAGGATATTCCAGGGAGGAGATAGAAGGAAAGAAATCCTGGACCGAGTTTGTTCATCCTGACGATTTGGAGCGAATGAAGGGACTTCATTTTATGAGGCGGCGTGATCCTGAGTCTGCTCCCAAACAATACGAGTTCCGTGTTGTTGATCGCTATGGCCAGGTTCGTAATATTCTTCTGAACATCGACCTAATTCCAGGGACTAGCCAGAGCATTGCGTCTCTTATTGATGTTACTGAGCGCAATAAGTCGGAAGACAATCTAAAGACTGCTTTCGCCAAATTACAAGCTATTACGGATTCAGCGCAGGACGCGGTTCTGATGATGAATCCTGAGGGAAACATTTCATTCTGGAATCCAGCGGCTGACAGGATACTGGGCTATAGTAGCGATGAAGTCATTGGCCAGAATCTGCATATGCTGCTGGCTCCCAAGCGCTACCACAAGGCTTATAAAGAAGCTTTTCCCAAGTTTCGCAAAACCGGGCAGGGCAATGCTGTAAATAAAATTATCGAGCTTGCATCTCTGCGCAAGGACGGACTGGAAATACAGGTGGAACTTTCTCTGTCAGCCCTGGAATTATCGGATGGCTGGCATGCGGTGGGATTTCTGCGCGACATCACTCAACGCAAACAGGCTGAAGAAGATCTGCGTAAAAATGAAGAAAAGTACCGGCAGTTATTTGAGTCCTCCCCCATTTCTTTATGGGAGCAGGATTTCTCTGAAGTTAAAAAGCATTTAGACGACATCATTAATGTTGAGCAGCCAGATGATTTGAAAGCTTTTTTCATGGCCAGGCCTGAATTGGTGAAAAAACTGGCAGGTATGGTCAAAGTGCTGAACGTTAATGAGGCAACGCTCAAATTATACAATGCCGGGTCAAAAGAAGTCTTTTTGTCAGGAATCAGGAAAGTATTTGTTAAAGAGTCTTATGAAAGCTTTATTGACGGGTTATTGACTATCGCTCAGGGCGGAACAAGGATTTATGCTGAAAAAAAGCATATCACCCTGGATGGAAGACCTTTGGATATCCAGCTTCACTGGTCGGTTGCTCCAGGATATGAGGAAAATTATTCCCGTGTGCTGGTGTGTATTGTCGATATTACCGAGCGCAAGCAAATTGAGAAACAGCTCAAGTACCTGAGCTTTCATGATCAGCTGACAGGACTCTACAACCGCACCTGTTTTGAATATGAAATGCAGCGTCTTAACAAGAGCCGAGAGTATCCCGTAACTATAATCTGTATGGACTTAGACGAGTTGAAGATGGTTAACGATACTCTGGGTCATGATCATGGTGATAATACGTTGAAGCAATGCGCTGGCATTTTACAGCAAACTTTCAGAAAGTCTGACATTTTATCTCGGATAGGAGGTGATGAGTTTGCCGCCTTACTTCCAGGAACTGATAAACAGGCAGGTGAAAAAGTTGTCCGCAGGATCAGAAAAGCTATAGATCTATACAATCAGAACAATAAGGCTGACCTGCTTCCCTTAGGACTTTCCATAGGCATCGGCATTGCAGAGAATGCTGACAAAGATTTGTCTATCGTCTTTAAAGAAGCTGACGATCGCATGTACCGGGATAAATTAAGTAAGAGTGTAAGCCACAGGTCCCGGATCATGCATTCTTTACTGACAGCCCTTAAAGAGCGGGACTTTACATCTCATGACAACGCTCAAAGGATCGAGGGTTTATGCCGCGAATTAGGGGATAGGATCGAGCTGCCAAAAGAGAAACAGTCAAACTTGGCCCTTTTGGTACAGTTGCATGACATAGGGAACGTGGGTATTCCAGATCATATCCTGTTCAAGGAGGGTCCGTTGACCAAGGATGAATGGGAGATCATGTACAAGCATCCTGAAATAGGCTATCGTATAGTTAAGGCCAGTATTGATCTGGCCGTGATTGGGGACCTGATCCTTAAACACCATGAACGCTGGGATGGTGAAGGGTACCCCCTTGGATTGGAAGGTGAAGAGATCCCCATAGAATGTCGTGTATTTTCAATCATCGATGCCTATGTCGCCATGACCAGCGACCGACCCAGCAGAAAAGCCTTATCACCTGAAGAAGCTAAACAGGAGATTAAAACCTGCTCAGGAACCCAGTTTGATCCAGAGCTGGTTAAAGTTTTTCTTGAGATCTTGCCTTCTGAGGACTGAGCCAGATCATTAAACTCCAAATCAATATCTTCTTGGGCTATGCCAGTATTGGCATTACAGTGTTTCTTCCTGACACATGGGGTTGAAATCCAGATTTCACATGAGGAAAGCGGACATGTTCCTGGAAATCCTGGCCCAGGCAGTAATCATGTTTGTAATCTACATAGCTTTTTTTGAGAAAAAGGACTGATTGTGATCGCCAACCTGAATATGTCTTAATGATGCCGGTTTGAAATTGTTTATGTCTGGAAACTGATTCCAATTTGCAATCAAGACGATCTTTATGTTTGTTATTTTCAACTCTTGGGTAACGCTCTTCTTATCTGCGGAGCACTGTTTACGCCGTGAAATCTCTTTTTATTTCAATGGGGCGCAATCAGCGGCTGATATTCTTTTCCTTTGATCTTATTGGATGCACTAAGAAAGAAGATTTACAGCCGCTCATCTCGCTGATTTACGCTGATTGAAATCATTTTGATAGCAATCTAGAATGATTATGAACCAGAAACCAAATCCTTTTTCACTCAGGGAACTGTCCCAGGCTGCCCCGTTCTGCACCCGGGAGGCGGAGATGTCAGCCCTGTCCAGGCACGCTTCTTCCGGCATATCCGTGGTCCTTTACGGGCCGAGGCTGTACGGCAAGACCACACTGGTGCGCATGGTCCAGGATTGATTGCTGGATCAGGGCGGAGCAGCCCTGTTCAGTGATTTTTTCGGGGTGACCTCTTCCGATGATGTGGCCCGGCGCCTGGCCACGGCTTTGTACCGTTTCACCAGCCCCCGGGAGCCTTTGATGAAAAAGGCCATCCGTTTGAGCGGAACGCGAAAACAGAAGCCTGGCGCGTGACCGATCCCATGTTCGCCCTGTGCCTGGCAAGAATGTGATGGTCTCCTGACCCTTGCAGATGCTGCATACCTGCATCCAAAAGGAAAGCCATCATGTTTTTCCTGGAAACCCTGGCCTTGGCCATCATCATGTATGTGATCTGGATAGCCTTTTTTGAAATATAGCGGGGCAGCCTGGACAAGAAACAGAAATTGGGGTCTCAAGAGCATGATTCCAACAATCAACCATTTTTTGATTTAACAATTCCATTTTTTCCTGTAATTTGGAGTTATATCCTCCAGAATACTGCAAGCTCCCGAGCAAAAAAGCTTTTTCCTTTTGGCTGCGTCAATCTGCACAATTCTTCGTCAACGTATCAAGATACGCCTCCTCATAATTGCTTGATTCCCCTGCCAAAAGAAAAAGCTTTTCGTTTCCGGAAAGAAAACCGGTAGGTTCAGCACCCGGAAATAAAGAATTTCCGGATGGAAACTAATTATTCTGGAATCCTTCAGGAGAAGTCAAAGCCGAGCTTTCTTCTGACCAGGTCCATGGTGCGCACGGCTTCTTCCCTGGCCTGGGCGTTGCCTGCATCCAGGATCTCCCGTATCTTTTCCGGCTGGCTGTCCAGTTCCCTGCGCCTCTCCTGTAGAGGGGCCAGAAAGGTTTCCAGATAGGTCAATAGGAGCTTTTTGCAGTCCACACAGCCCCATTTGGCCCGGGTGCAGTTCTCCAGGATGATATCCCGGTCTTTTCCCGGTGTGACCAGGAGATGATAGGGAAACAGATTGCACACGTCAGGGTTTCCAGGGTCATTTTTGCGCATGCGGTTAGTGTCCGTAAGCATGGACATGACCTTGGGCCGGATGGTGTCCATTTCCTCGCCCATGTAAATGCAGTTGCCGTAGCTCTTGCTCATCTTGCGCCCGTCCAGACCGGGCAGCTTGGCCGACTCGGTAAGCTTGGCCTGGGGTTCGGGAAAAAAGTCACCATAGAGGTAATTGAATCGCCTGGCTATTTCCCGGGTCAGCTCCAGGTGGGGCAGCTGGTCGTGTCCCACAGGAACAAAGTCCGGAAGGTACATGAGTATATCTGCAGCCTGGAGTACAGGATAGCCCAGAAAACCGT
>PUMA01000145.1 GCA_003551155.1 Desulfonatronospira sp. | reverse complement strand
GCCCAGCCTGCAGTTTCCCTGTCCAGGTGCCCGGTCATAGTCGATGACCACTTTGAAGGCAGACACGTGGACTTCAGACCCTACATTCTTTACGGCCAGGACATCCAGGTTGTCCCCGGCGGACTGACAAGGGTGGCCCTGAAAAAAGGCTCTCTCGTGGTCAATTCCTCCCAGGGCGGGGGAAGCAAGGACACCTGGGTGCTTGGCGGATAAGAACGGGAGCTGACCATGCTTAGCCGAAATGCTGAATCTCTTTACTGGATGAGCAGATACCTGGAGCGCACCGGAAACATCGCCAGGTTCCTGGATGTCAACTGGCACCTGACCCTGGATGTGCCCGGAGAGTACGGCGAACAATGGAAACCGCTGGTGATCACCACCGGAGACCACGAGGATTTCGAATCAAGGTATAAGAAGGAAAGCAAGGAAAATGTCATCTATTTTCTGACCGCTGACCCCCAAAACCCCAACTCCATTCTCTCCTGTCTCAGGGCTGCCAGGCAGAATGCGGTCACCATCCGGGACATTATCCCCACGGAGATGTGGGAGGCGGTCAATGTCTTCTATCATTACGTACAGAATGCCTGCAGGCGTCCTCAAACAATCCTTGACGATCCCAATGCCTTCTGTGCCGAGTTCAAGTGGCGCAACCTGACCATTGGAGGAATCGCCTGGGACATTATGGCCCATGATGAGCCATGGAGCTTTTTACGCCTGGGCGGGCTCGTGGAAAGGGCGGACAAGACTTCACGCATCCTGGACGTCAAATACTTCCTGCTTCTGCCCAGTCTGGACCATGTGGGCTCTGCCCTGGACTATGTCCAGTGGGCGGCCCTGTTAAAGGCGGTGGGCGGATTTCAGGCCTTCAGACATGCATACGGAAGGATTATACCCGAAAAAGTGGTTGAGTTCCTTATCCTGGATCACGACTTTCCCCGTTCCATTCTGTACTGTTTGACCGCGGCCCAGCAATGTCTGCACGAGATCACCGGCACCCGCATAGGGTACTTCTCCAATCCGGCCGAGCTGCAGCTGGGCCAGATATGCTCCGGACTTTCCTATCACACCGTTGCGGAAATATTCCGGCAGGGCCTCCATGAATTTACGGACAATCTCCAGATACGCCTGAACATTCTGGACAGAGCCATCTGCGAGACATTTTTCTCTCTTTTGCCGGCCATTGAACAGAACCAGGAACAATGAGACTTTTGCACCTGTTTATCATCATAACATCACCCGGACCAGAGAGCCATATTTCTCTGCTGTAGTGAATAGATACATACTTTTTTGAACACTTCAGCTTTTTTTGTCTTGATACTCTTAACAGATGCACCTGCACAAAGTCGGGTAATGGATAATTCAGGAATCAATAATCTACATAACTATTTGTTTTTACTGACCTCTGACGTCTGTGACTGCAAAAATGACTTTTTACAGTCACATCTTAACAGGCCCATGGGTGTCAATCAACGGAGAACAATATGACCTTCTGTCTGGGCATAACCGTGCAGGACGGTCTCGTAGGCATTGCCGACACCAGGATAATGTCCGGAAACGAGCTCACCACCGCCCCAAAGATCAACTGCTACAATTTCGAAAACAGTTATGGCGCGTTCTTTATCATGACCTCTGGCCTGCGTTCAGTCAGGGACAAGGTCATGACCTATTTTGACGAAGAATTAAGTATCATGGAGGAACCCTTCGACAGGGTGTACAAAGCGGTCAACGCCCTCACCAGGCAGATCAGGCTGGTGGCCGGAGAAGACAGGACCTACCTGGAACAGAGCGGGCTGCATTTCAACATGCATATGCTGGTGGGAGGACAGCTTAAAAACGACACTGAACACCAGCTTTTTCTGGTTTATCCTGAAGGAAACTGGGTGATCATCACCCAGGGAACACCTTTTCATATCATCGGCGAAGGAGGCTACGGCAAGCCGGTACTGGACCGGACCCTCAAGTACACGGACAAGCTGGCCTTCGCTCTCAAGGTGGGCTGCCTGGCCTTTGATTCCACCAGGATAAGCGCTTCTGACGTGGACTTTCCAGTGGATGTGGTTCTTTACTATAAAGACAGCAACAAGCTGGTGGAGCATCGCTTTGAAAAGGAAGACCTGAGGGAAATATCGGCCTGGTGGCAGGAAAGGCTGCGCTCTCTGGTGCATGAACTGCCATCGGAGTGGATCGAAAACATAGCAGCCAAGCTGACCAGGGTTCAGAAAAAGGCCCGTGCCCAGAAAAAGACGGCAGGCGGTAAAGGGGATTGATCTACTCAGTTGCTCATACAACCGTATACAGTTATTCCAGGGCGGTCTTTCTGGAACCGCATTACCTGCGCTTCTACCCCCGCTCTGATCCCGCCCAGAAGGTCATCAGCCATGAACTCTGGATCAAGCCTGAACCGGCCGGTACTTCCAGGGGAATCGACATCTGGGGAAACTCCCTTGCCCTGGCATGGTTTGAGGGCCTGCATTCAGGGCTTGAAATCAGCAGCACATGCAGTGTGGAGACCCTGCGCATCAACCCGTTTGATTATTTTCTGCCCGCAGAAAGTCTTGCGCTGCCGGTCCAACTTGCTCCCGGTGAACAGATTGACCTGAAATCCAGCCTGACCCGCAGTCATCTCCCGGGTAACAAAACAGAAGACCCTGTACAGGATCTGACCCGCAGACTGCTTGAGGAAGCCCGCGGATCCAGCACTGCTTTCCTGCAGCATCTGAACTCGTGGATATTTGAAAACCTGAAGCTGGTAGAGCGTCCCGAACCGGGAATAATCCCGCCGGACGTCCTTCTGGAGCGCAGATGCGGGTCCTGCAGGGACCTGGCCGGGCTTTTCATAGAGACCTGCCGGGAGACAGGTATACCTGCCAGGTTTGTCAGCGGCTATCAGGAGGGAGATCCGGATCTGCATGACGCTGAACTGCACGCCTGGGCGGAGATATATCTTCCCGGCCCCGGCTGGAGAGGGTTTGATCCATCCCATGGCCTGGCTGTGGCTGATCGTCATATTGCTCTGGCCGCAGCCCCATGCCGGGAAAACACCATGCCCGTCTCAGGCTCGTTTCGCGGTACCGGTGCTCTCTCATCCATCACGCACATTGTCCGGATGCAGACGGGCAAGTAGACGGCAGGGGCCGCTCTGACTTTTTGACAGCCTGGCACTGTCAACTCCGGATATAAAACAGGACGGCCTGAATCTTCTTGGAGGGAAACATGACGCTTATCACCTGGATGGGCATACTTGTCTGCATTTCCCAGTCCGCCATGCTCTCGGGGCTCAACCTGGCCTGCTTTACCGTCAGCAAGCTCCAGCTGGAAATGGAGGCCTCCAAAAACAATGTGCATGCCAGAAAAATCCTTGACCTCAGGCAGGATTCCAATTTCCTGCTGGTGACCATTCTCTGGTGCAACGTGGGGGTTAATGTCCTCCTGGCCCTGCTGTCCGGTTCGGTCCTGGCCGGGGTCCTGGCCTTTGTTTTTTCCACGGTGATAATTACCATATTCGGTGAAATCATCCCCCAGGCCTATTTCTCCCGCAACGCCCTGAAAATGGGGGCCTTTTTTTCGCCGCTGCTGCGCATTTATCAGTTCATTCTCTACCCTGTGGCCAGACCCACGGCCCTCATCCTGGACCGCTGGCTGGGACCGGAAGGCATTGTCTACTTCAAGGAGCACGATCTGCGGGAACTCATCAAGATGCACATGCAGTCATCCAAAAGCGATATTGACAGGGTCGAGGGCATGGGCAGCCTGAACTTCCTGGCCCTGGACGACCTGCCCGTGGCGGCCGAAGGTGAGGTGGTGGATCCCGGAAGCATAATCAGGCTTGAATTCGAGAACAACAGGCCCAGGTTCCCCCAGATATCGGCCTCGGTGCATGACAAATTCCTGCAGGCGGTCAACAGGTCAGGGAAAAAATGGATAGTCCTGGTGGATCAGGATGATCAGCCCAGAATCGTTCTGGAGTCGGATGTATTTATCAGGGAAGCTTTGTTCAGGCCGGAATCATTCAATCCATACGCCCACTGCCACAGGCCAGTCATTGTCCGCGACGGCCTCACCAGCCTTGGGAAAATCATCCCCCGCCTCAAGGTCCAGCGTGAGCGTTCCGATGATGATGTTATTGACGAGGACATTATCCTGTACTGGGGAGATGAAAGGCATGTGATCACAGGTTCAGACATTCTGGGCAGGCTCCTGCGGGGAATTGTAAGCACACAGCCGGCCGGGGCCGGCTAAAATATCCTGACCAGGAAATTAGTGCTGCCCTGCAGCCCGCTGTAGAAGAGCACCTATATCCAGTGGGGGGGGCTTGTCCGGATCACGCACCAGGGTGAGACAGCCGCCTAGACATTTATCCACGCATACCCCGCAGCCCATGCACCTGTCCCTGGATACCAAAGGCCCCTTTTCAGTCATGGATATCGCCCCGAACCCGCATAGGCCTGCACACTCTCCGCACCGGAGGCACTCCTCAGGATCCGCCCGGGATGTGAATCCGGAAGACGCCAGCATGGGCACCCCGTTTCTGTGTGCCTGCATGGCTCCGCAGCAGCAGGAGCAGCAGTTGCATATCGCATAGAACCTGCCCAGCATGGCCTCCTTGAAAAAGGCGTGCTGCACGTGTCCTCTTCCATGTTCAGCCTCCAGGATGGAGCAGGCCTCATCAACGTTGATTCTGCGGGATCTTCGGGGATGATGTTCAAGGATGAAGGCTGCAAAAGGATCCCCGATGATCAGGCAGACATCCAGGGGCTTACAGGGACTGACACTGGTAACGCGGCACGGGCAATCCAGAACTGCAATGTGTCCGGGATTATTAAGAATTATCTGCCTGGCCCTGTCGTAGGGAATGATCTGTTCCAGGTCTCCCAGATCCACGCTTCTGTCGACCCTGATGATTTTTTTGGCCTCCTGCAGGGGCAGGGCCTTGCCGTGATAACCCCGGGCAAAGATTTCCCCGGCCCGGGATTTTTGCCTGCCTGAAGAAGCAGCAGGACTTTTTTTCCGCCCCTTTGAGAGACTTCTGAAAAACCTGGCCACCGGGTGCCTTCCGGTAGCCATGCCGATGTACAGGTACGGCCACCTGGCATATATATAGCCATGCATCCGGGAGAAAAGGGAATGACCGGAACTGCCTGTGTTCTCGGCAAAAAAGGCCCGGGTGGACGGCCTTACCAGCCTCTGGAACAGATTCAGCTTCATCTCGTGACCATGCTGCAGTGAACCTGGAGACAAGGGGGCTTCAGAGCCGGTAAATGCATGGCCCTACACCGGCCTTATGCTCATGACGGGTATACTGGAAGACTTGATCACCTTTTCAGCCACTGATCCGAACAGGATCCTGTCCACTCCCTTGCGGCCGTGGGTGCCCATGACGATCAGGGCCATGTTCTCTTTTCCTGCAAAGTTCAGTATCTCCTCATCTGCATAGCCTCTTGCTATCTTTCCCATGACATTTTCCATGCTGAAGTTGTCCCGGATAAAGGCCTCCATTTTCTTTTCCGCCTCGGCCGCCACGTCCTCCACAAAACTCTGGGCCGAAGGCAGGGGGACGTCAAAAAATGCATGCTGGTCCAGGCTGGGAGCGACATAGATCACATGAACACCGGCGTTCAGGGCTTTGGCCAGGGTCTGGGCATAAGAGGCCACCCTTGGGCTCATGTCTGAAAAATCCACCGCGCACAGAATGTTTTTGATCTCGGCCATAAATGCCTCCTTTGTAAAATAATCATACAGATGGATTACGGGCCTGACAAAGCCTTTTTTTCTGTATCCCAGGCAGGAAAGCCGCGCTCATGTTAGTTACAGATTTACCATGCGCATCACAGCCCCCTGTCTCCTGGTCCTGTTAGGCCCCGTCTATGAAAAGTTTTCTCCGCATGGACCTGGAAGTTTTCATACAAACCTTGTTCCGGGTTTTTATTCACATACACTGAAAGTTGATTCCAAAGCAACTTATGTCCGTTCTCAAGATCTGCCATCCTCCATATGCCCGGAAACCAGCGAATTGAGCGGTCATCTCGGGGAATTGCCATGACTCAATATTTTTGATCTGCGGACCTTGGTTATACTTATTTGGCTTCTCGACGCAACGTGTGGATTTTATATGCAGTTAAAAATAAAAAGCCTTATCCAGAATGCCTTAACAATTCCACAGCATACGTCGAAGAGCCTACTAATTTTAGGGAGGATGGAAGAAAAAAGGATAGCTTGGTGGGAATGGAAACCCGCCTATGGGAAATACAAAACCTAAATTCATTTTCTGGGCATCAGCCCGGCCTGTTCTTTTTAAACTTGGGGCTCTAGCTGCTGGATTAAACCAGACAGGCAAGAGCTGCAGGGAGACCGTTTAAGCTCTGCCGGGTGAGCAGCAGAGCTTAAACCTATGCCCATCATGCTACATGCTCTTTGATTTCCGAGTGGTTACCAGCAAAAATCCTTTGGGCTGAATTCTTCTTCCTGTCCGCAAGCTCTTGGATGTCCTGCATTAACTGGGAACTGTCCTGGATCCTGGCCACATTCACCATATCCTTTCTTGCAGCTCCCATAAATGCGTCCCAGCCCACTGGAGTCCGGATGAGAGCAATGCTCCGGGAAGCTCCAGGTGCAAAGCCAAAGGAGATATCAGCCAGTTCAGCACTGAATTCGGGACACAGATGGCAGGCGCTAAATTCCTTCCCGGAGCCGCCGGGAATTTTCTGTTCCTGATCATGGAGAGCATCCGTGGAGCAGAACAGGCCCAATCTGTAGTCTATGATATCCGCAGGGATAATCCCCAGCACCTGCATGTTGCGGGTGGTTTCAATCTCGCAGGGCATGCCCGCGAAGGCCAGATGTTTCAATCCCCTTTTCCTGGCATGAACCAGGGCCTCGGAATAGGACGGCAGGCTGAACTTGATCACGTCCGAAACCTTGTCCCCGGTTATTTCCTTCATGGTCATTATGTCCTGTCTGCTCGTTCCAAGCCATGCACCGTTACCCTCGTTGAAAGCCTTGGTGGTAAGTACGGCGCCGTCGATCCGGCCGGCATCAAAGAGATGCAGAAGCACCCCGATGAGAGACTCAGAAAGCTTCAGGTTTTTCCTCTGTCCCTCTCTGCCATTTTCGGCGTAGGCGCCCATAATCCTGCCGTGAGGCGGGACCCAGGACACCATTTCCCGGGCTTCATTTTTCAGGTTCTCAGTGACAGGACAGATCATATAGCACAACCCGCACTCCAAAGAACAATCTGAACCATTCTGATAAATCGGTAAGCCATCTTCCTGGAATTCAATTTCCTGATATTCCATGGCGGTACAAAAAGATACGCATCCCCCGCACTGACGGCAAAATCCTCTGTCCCTGACCAGGTGCATAAGATCCCTGGAATCTTCCTTCTGCGCCAGAATTTTATGAATCGATCTTACCCTTTCCATAACCCCTCCTTTGTTCCCCAACTGTTTCCTCGACACCCCCGGACTCTCCAGCGATTTTCTGCATACACACCCTGTCCCCTGAACAGCGCAACCTCTATTTGATCAGTAGAAAAGGCGGCATGAGAATACCTGCGTGAGACCCTGATAACCAACAGGAGGATAAAGATGGGATAAAGATGGGAAAGAAATTCCAGGAAAGATTCTTGGGGAAGGTTTTATTTTTCTTCAAGACCTCATCAGGGACCTGTAGGTGGACTCGGTTTCAGGGGAGGGCTTCACTCCCAGGTGACTGCTCAAGGTCCTGCAGCACTTTTGATATACTGCATGCGCTTCTGGCCGCCTTCCAGTCTTATGCAGGCAGACCATCAACCTGCGGTAAAAAAATTCCTGGAGTTTATTTTTTTCTATGGCCTGCTCGTATATCTTGGCAGCTTCCATAAATTTATTCTCCTTTTCCAGCAGGTCCCCTGCAGCCTGCACCACCGCCGCTAATCTGCTGCGCATTCTCTCCCGGGCTTCTATCGCCCAGAAGGATTCCTCACCGGGCAGAAAATCTCCCTGGTAAACATTTAGGATCTGTCTACCGGCATCCAGGATCTGCTGGCGGTTTTCCCTGACAGCGGATTGTCTATTGCCGGCTGCCCTGCAGGATTGATACAGCTTTTCAACTCGTTCTGACAGACAGGAAAAATGCTGCAGATCAGTGTAGCAATACCTGGGATTCAGATACAGCCTGCCTCCCTGCAGGATCAGGGCGTCGTTCACTTGGAGCAGTCTGCGCAGCAGGTGAAGCATGCTTTTGAATGAATAATAAGCTTTGTCGCCCTCAGATTCAGGATAGAGAATATCGG
>PUMA01000167.1 GCA_003551155.1 Desulfonatronospira sp. | reverse complement strand
GTGTTCGCCGATTAACTCACTTGCATCGCATTTCAATAATATATTATTCATGTCTTTTTGGATAAGACTGCCCTGAGCTTATGTTTACTGAACCCAGCTGATCATGTTCAGACACACCGGAATCGAATCCAAGAAAATCATCTTTGAAATTTTCATCCATATCGTGAGATTTTTGAACCAATTTCAAAACAGCTGACTTGACTTTGCCATACTCCCTGGACCAGCGTTTCATGGTCTTTTTTCTTGCCAGCCACGGAAGATGCTGTCTCAGATAAAACACCAGGTCCGGCTTTCTGCCCCCAAGGCCATCAACAACTACCAGACGGCCTCCCCCTGAACCCTCACGATGCATAAGGTTTTTGATGTTCAGCTCAGAAACAACTACAGAATATCGGTATGCCCAGACCCAAAAGTCTTTC
Organism: Desulfonatronospira sp.; assembly: GCA_003551155.1. Taxonomy (GTDB): domain Bacteria; phylum Desulfobacterota; class Desulfovibrionia; order Desulfovibrionales; family Desulfonatronovibrionaceae; genus Desulfonatronospira. The sequence continues at coordinate 7,897 of PUMA01000167.1, read as the reverse complement.
AGCATACGGTCCACATCTTCCCATTTCAGGTTTCCGGATTCAATGGATTCCTGCAGAGACATGGAAGCGCTCCCATCCTCATCCATCACTCTTTCAGTCAAGAGTGCCGGACCCAAATTGGTATCTATCCACCCCAGGCAGTCAACTGTGTGAAGCATGGGAACCCTTCTGGCTTTGAGACGCCTGGCGTTATAAAGATCAACCCGGCATTGAGGGCATTTCTTGCCGAGCCCTGCCTTTACAGGCACTTTTATGCAATGCCCGGGAAGGGATGGATGCAAATAGCATTTGCGCTCACTTCCTTCTGCAAGCAGCAGGCTCTCGTCCAATATGATTCTGCCATTGCTCAATTTAAACAACCTATTTCAATCCAAACTTCTTCCGGAGTGAACTGGTCGGGACAACCACCCTGCGCCAGGCGCTTCGCCTGGCCCTGGCCAGGTTGGCGATTTTCAGCATGGCCGGGGCATGGAACCTGCCATTACAGTAAATCTCAAAAAATTCCATCTGCCATCCCTTTAAATCCAGCCTGGACATATCCAGGGCCCGGATCCAGGCAGGCAGTCTTTCACGGATCCTGGCCCGGTTGAGATCAACCAGGTATAGATCGTATTTCCCCGGCCTGCCTGTAAGCAGAAAATTGCTCAGATTTAGATCCCTGTGCCACAGGCCGCTGTCATGCATCCGGGAAATATACCCTGCCAGCAGATGCAGTACTTCGCGCATGTCGTCAGGGCCATGCGGGAGTGTATCGCGGTATTTTCTAAGGTCAATATGGTCATTAATGACCTCGGTGATATAAATATTGCACCTGATGAATCCCAGGCTCCTGAATTCCAGGGCCCCCAGAGGCATGGGGGTCGACAGACCTTGCTTCACAAGATGGCACGCAGCCAGGTAGGATTTGACAGCCTTGGATTTTTTAAAAGGACTAAGCAGGAAATTCTGGACACCCCGCCATTTGAACTGTTTGATCACCTGTCCGGGCCAGGGAAAATCCTGCTCCGGCAGTAGCCTTGTCCGAAAAATAAGGTTGGGATGTTCCTTGAGCACCAGCGTCTCAGGACAGCAGATATTACCTGACTTGGACTTCAGCTGCCTGAGCCTGGGTACAAGATCTGGGTGTCCAAGGCCTGAAAGATCCTTGTCCTGGAAAAGCTGCGGCTTGTAAGGAAGCGCGGATAATGCTGCCGGATCAACTCTCATCAAGCACCAGATCCACTTCCAGGCGGTCCAGGTTAACGTTTTGCAGGACCACCTGCACCCTCTGGCCCAGATGGAATCTCCTGCCTGTGCGCCGGCCCAGCAGATCCTGTTTTTCCTGCCGGAACACATAGTAGTCGTCGCTCAAGGTGGAGAGCCTGACCATGCCCTCGGCCATGATATCCGTAAGTTCCACCCAGAATCCGAAATCGGTTATGGAGGCTATGATGCCGCTGTAGCTCTGGCCTGTCTTGTCCTTCAAAAAAATGATGGTGGCCCGCTTGAGGATTTCGCGTTCCGCATCCATGGCCCTTCTTTCCAGTGAACTCAGGGATTCCCCGATTTTCTTCAGGCTTTTCATCCTGGGTCTTACAGCTACATTTATTCCCAGGACCTGCTTCAGAGCCCTGTGAACCACCAGGTCTGCATAGCGCCTGATGGGGGAGGTAAAGTGACAGTAGCAATCCGAAGCCAGGCCGAAATGGCCTTCATTGACCGGTGAATACTTGGCCTGCATCATGGACCTGAGCACAAGGCGGTTGACCAGAAACTCCAGATCGCTTTCCCTGGCCGTATCCAGAAGCACCTGCAGGCTTTTGGGGTCGCGCTCTCTGGGCAGCCTGGGGCCGAGGTCCGTGGTGGACAGGAGTTTGAACAAGGCATCCAGCTTGTCCCTGTCCGCAGGCGGATGGATACGGTAAAGGAAAAGCGCCTCTTTTTCCTCAAGGAATGCGGCCACAGCTTCGTTGGCCGTCAGCATGAACTCCTCTATGATCTGGTGGGCGAAATTTCTGGCCTTGGCCCTGATTTCCAGACTCCCGTCCCGTATATTCTGCATAATTTCCGGCTCAGGCAGATCAAAGTCTATGCTGCCCCTTTTCCTGCGCCCGGCAAGCAACACCCTGGCCAGCCTGTCAGCAGTTTCAAGCATGGGAAGAACAGCTCCCAGCTGGTCTCGTGTCTGAGTGTCCTGCAGGTACAAGGCCCTGTTCACCTGGGAATAAGTAAGCCTCATGTGGCTTCTGATCACCGCAGGAAAAAATTCGGCCTTTTCCCGGACACCTTTGCCGGAAAAATGCATCCTGCACACCATGACCAGACGCGGAGTATCCGGATTCAAGCTGCACAGTCCGTTGGACAGCTTTTCCGGAAACATGGGCTCTACAGAAAGAGGAAAATAGTAGGAATTGCCCCGGGCCAAGGCTTCAGTATCCAGCCTGGAGCCCTGAGGGACATAATGGGACACGTCTGCTATGGCCACGTGCAGGATATAGCCCTCCCTGCCGGTCTCCACACAGATGGCGTCATCAAAATCCTTGGCCTTGGACCCGTCAATGGTCACAAAGGGCAGGCCCGAAAGATCGGTTCTACTCTGAAGATCCAGCCGGCCCGGCTTTTCCGGAAGGGATGCAGCCTCCTTGAGTACTCCAGATGGGAACTCTTCCGGTACCTGGTGGTTTTGCTTGACAACTTCCTCCTGCACGGCCAGATCATCCTCCGCCCCCAGGACCCTGACCAGTTTGCCGGCCCAGAGCCTGGACTCCATCTGTTCCTCGGGTTCGGCCAGGACCATAGTCCCCGGGTCCAGCTCCTTTTGAGCATCTTCCAGGATGAATGAAAAATCCAGCTTGGAATCAGCCGGCCTGGCCAGGAAAAGCCCCCGGCCCACATTTTTTATGATCTTGGCCGGAAGATGCTTTACTGCACGCTCCACGATACGCACCACCCGGCCCTCGGGACTTTTACCCCTTGTCCCGGGCAGCACCGAAACCAGGACCGTGTCCCCGTGCCAGGCCTCATTAAAATTCTTGGGGTGGATAAAAATATCCCTGCGCCTCTGGTCAAAGGGTACGGCAAAACCCACTCCGGATCTTTGCACTTCCAGCACAGCTTTGACAACGGGCAGTTCATCCACCAGGCAGTAAGTCTTTCCGGCCTTGAATATCCGCCCCTCTTTCTGCATGTTTCGCAGAACATCCTTGAGCCTGCGGATCTCTTTCTTTTCCAGGTTCAGGCCGACCCTGATCTCCCGGAGGCTCAGGGGCTTGTTCATGGCCTTGAAATGCCTGAGAACTTTTTTTTGATTCAGTTTATTCACTTGTATTCCTTAATAATTCTTTGATCTTATGCCTGAAAAATAAACAGCAGCCTTTGTCCGCGGCTGCGTTGCTGTTCCAGCTTATTTCATGCATTTGTTTATGCTTTGCCAGAGTTTCTGTTCATTCCGGCCGGAAAAAACCACCCTGGCCTCCAGGACCCAGATGCTCAACCCGGGCCAGGGCTTCAATTTTACTGCATCCTTGGCGGTGCACACAACATCTTTTATGCCCAGTTTTCCGGCCTGCCTGGCCACTGCTTCAGCAGTCCTGGTTCCCAGTGGGTGGTGGTCTGCATAGACCATATGCTTTAGTGGGGGATATTCAAAAAATTTGCATGCGGATGAAAAAATCTTTTCCGGGGCGGCCACTGCGGACAAAAGAAGATAAGGCCTGTTTTGAATGTGCAAGGTTCGGCCCCCGGAATCAAGGTTTATCAGCTGCCAGGGCTGAACATCAAAAAAAACCATCCGGCGCCTGAAATGCAAAAGCCTCTTCTCTGCCGTCTTGAGCAGGGCATCAGGATCACGGCCCTGAATATTGACCAGAAAAACATCGGCCCGGTGCAGGGCGTGCAGACCCTCGCGCCACATGCCTGCAGGAAAGACCCTGTTCCATTCCTGCCCAAGATCCCCTGGAGTCAGAATAACCAGGTTCAAATCGCGCTGAATATGCAGATGCTGAAAGGCGTCATCCAGGATAAACACAGTGGGGCTTAAATGCTTCAGGGCCCAGGAGGCGGACCTTGTCCTCCTGTGGTCCACCACCACCCTGCCCTTCCTGGAAACCCTTGAAAGAAGCAGGGGCTCATCACCGCAAACTTCAGGGTCTTCTCTAGGGTGAACCATATGCGGATATCGGGGTGCATCTGACTTGTACCCCCTGGTCAGGATTACCGGCCTGTGACCGGAGGCAGCCAGTTTTTGCAGCAGATAGGCGCAGACGGGGGTTTTTCCTGTACCGCCCATGCTGATGTTGCCGGCAGAAATAACAGGCACTGGGAAAGAGCGGGCTCTTTTCTGCAGATACTCTTCTCTGGCATGCATGGCCCGGGCATATGTTCGACCTAAAGCATCCAATAAGCTGCAAAGCGGACTCTGCCTGCTTGAACCATGCTTTTTTGCCACAGGATTCTTTGTCTTTTATCCAGAATGTTACACTACTATCAAGCCACTATTAGAGAAACCGTGCTTCTCACTATTTGGGAAACTTTATTTCTCTTTTTTTCCATAGCTGCATTTCCTGCATTTTCTTGCGCCTGTCCCTGGCCAGAACCTTGGCCACCAGGGAAGCGTTCTTCTTATAGCCCCACTTGCTTTTGTATTCTTCCGGAGTCAAATCATGCTTGGCCAGATGTTTCTTGGTCAGGACCTTGAAGGGCTTGCCGCATTCCAGACAGACAATGCTTTTTTCCCTGATGGCCTTGGCCGGATCCACAGGCGGCTCAGCCTGTAAGCGCTCTATGGGGGCTTCTTCAGCAACGCTTTTTATGCCCTGCGACAGGGTCTTGATCATGGAGTTGATCTCCTCTTCAGTCATATTCCGCACGCTGGCCTGGGCTTTAACAATCTCCAGAGCCTCTTTTAAATAATCTTCCATTAGAACAAGCCTCCTTTTATTTATCAATCTTGCAAAAAAATTTATGTAAATCAAGGAAAATCAGGAACAACCGTCCCAGTGTTTTACTACAAAAATTAACTTTACATTAAAAAAGTATATAAGTAAAATATAAATATTGCAACAGTTAATTACTAAAGAACAATAAGTAGCCCTGTTTTTTCCGGCACAACTTACACCGTTGTCCCTGACAACAGCTTCCTGTACACAGCAACACATTGAAATCGCAAAAGGAAGACTAATGTTTAACAATTGCACAAATCCCGCCGCAAGCCCCTGATGCACTCACTGAACATGATTTTACCGGACATATCCAGACAGAACACCATGAAAAACAATCAGGTTTCCTGAAGAATTGCTTGCAGCTCATAATATTCTGGATCATCTACGCTACGTGTGGATTTTACATCCAGGCAACCAAAACATAAAAATCTCAAATCCATGGATACTGGCTCCGGGGGGTTGGAAAAAGAGGCGTCCCGCACCTACTTTTAAACTTGTTTGTAAAGCACATGGAAAGCGTAACACTTCTTAAAAGCAGGTGCGGGATTCGAAGCGATCTAGGCCCTTTGACAAAACTCCGGTGCCGGAAACACGGAATGTAATGTGGTAATTCCACAGCATACTTCGAAGAACCGAAACTTAAAGGAGAAGACATGCCTCCCCCCAAGGATTTAGCCAATGCCGTCCGTGCCCTGAGCATGGATGCAGTCCAGAAAGCCAGGTCCGGGCATCCCGGTGCACCCATGGGCATGGCTGATATGGCCACAGCCCTGTGGCGGAATTTTCTAATCCATAACCCGGCCAACCCATCCTGGCCCGACCGGGACCGTTTTGTGCTCTCCAACGGGCATGCTTCAATGCTGCTTTATTCATTGCTACATCTTACAGGCTACGAAGTTTCCATTGATGATCTGCAAAATTTCCGCCAGCTGCACTCCAAGACCCCCGGCCATCCAGAGTACGGAGTGACCGTTGGTGTGGAAACCACTACCGGCCCCCTGGGCCAGGGGCTGGCCAACGCCGTGGGCATGGCCCTGGCAGAGGCAATTCTGGCTGAGCAATTCAATCGAGACGAACTGGATATAGTTAATCACTACACCTATGTTTTCATGGGAGACGGCTGCCTGATGGAAGGCATCTCCCATGAAGCCTGCTCCCTGGCCGGCACTCTGGGTCTGGGCAAGCTTATAGCCTTATACGACGACAATGAAATATCCATTGACGGGCATGTCTCAGGCTGGTTCACCGAGGATATCCCTGCCAGGTTCAGTGCCTACGGCTGGGACGTATACAGGGAGGTGGACGGGCATGACCAGGAGGAAATATGTCTGGCTATCCACAAGGCCAGGGAAGGCAGGGACCGCCCCAGCATAATCTGCTGCAAGACTGTCATTGGTTACGGATCTCCCAATCTATGCGGCAATGAGGCCTGTCATGGAGCCCCCCTGGGCGAGGAGGAAATTGAGCTCGCCCGGCAGAATCTGGGCTGGAACCATCCCCCTTTTGTGATTCCTGAAGAGATATATGCTGCGTGGGATGCCCGCAGCAAAGGATCAGATCTGGAAGCAAAGTGGACTGAAAAGCTCAAGGACTACAGACGGCTGTATCCCCGGGAGGCCAGGGAACTGGACCGCCGCCTGGCAAAAGAGCTTCCGGCTGACTTTGCCTCCATAGCCAGGGATTTGATCAGCATAACCGCCGGAGAAAAACAGGCCCTGGCCACCCGCAAGGCTTCGTATCAGGTTATAGATAACTTAGCTCCCCACTTTCCCGAATTGATCGGAGGCTCAGCCGACCTCACCGGTTCCAATCTGACCAGGTGGTCCAAAGCCAGACCTGTTTCCAGAAGCCGGAAGCACGGCGACTATATCTATTACGGAGTGCGGGAGTTTGCCATGGCCTCCATCATGAACGGACTTGCTCTGCATGGAGGCTTTATCCCCTTTGGAGGAACATTTCTAGTGTTTTCCGACTACTCCCGCAATGCATTGCGCATGGGGGCCCTGATGGGCCTGCGTTGTATCCATGTACTCACTCACGATTCCATTGGAGTGGGGGAAGACGGCCCGACTCATCAGCCAGTTGAACACGCTGCATCTCTGAGGCTCATCCCCAATATGAGCGTGTGGCGTCCCTGCGATTCAGTGGAGACCGCTGCCGCCTGGACTGCGGCCCTGACCAGGACCCGGGGACCAACGGCCCTTATTCTCTCCAGACAGAAACTCGATCACCACGAGCGCTCTTCAGAGGCCCTGGGGTCAGTTGAAAAGGGAGGCTACATTCTGCTTGACTGTGAAGGCATACCTGAAGCAATTGTCATGGCATCCAGCTCAGAGGTTACTCCGGCCCTTGAAGGTGCCAAGGAGCTGTGTGCTGCAGGCAGAAGGGTAAGAGTTGTTTCCATGCCCAGCCAGGATACTTTTCTGTCGCAGCTTCAGGAGTACCAGGACAGGATTCTGCCCCCCGAAGTTGAGCTTCGTCTGGCTGTGGAAGCCGGAGTAAGCGCCACCTGGCACCGTCTGGTTGGATCCAGGGGAGAGGTTCTGGGCATTGAGCGCTTTGGAGAGTCTGCTCCCGGCAGCACACTTTTTGCCTATTTCAATCTGACCCCCAGGGCTGTGGCGGATAAGCTCATGGAACTTTTAAATAATGCCGGTAAAACAAAGGGCTGAACCAGCAATCTTTTTGAGAGCAACTGCTTGCAGCTTTCTGGATCTAACCATAAAATTACAGTATCTGATCATGCTCCATCAGCAACAACTGGTTCCTGGGCCTTTGCTTTTGTAATCAATGCATGACCTTTGTGAATTACAGCTCTTCGACGTATTCTGTGGAATTGTTATGGCATTATACTATATCTTTCCAGCTCCGGGGTTTTGTCAAAAGGGCTCAAAAACTTGCTCACAGGCGGACTAAAGCCCGCACTTTACCAGGATTCCAGCATGTGCACAGGAAATAACGTGCGGGCTTAAGTCCGC
>PUMA01000095.1 GCA_003551155.1 Desulfonatronospira sp. | reverse complement strand
ATGTTCGCCGGCCTGGTGGCCATGGTTTTTCTGGCGGCTGGCCTGACCCTGGTCACGGCCTCCTTTGCCCTGGCCGCCCTGTTCGCCCGCAATCTGCTGGCCAAAGTAACTACGGCCGGAAGCATTATCAGCCCCAGGCTCTATCATCTGCCGGCCATGATTGGGGCAGTTCTCATCTCCCTTCTGGGCATTGCCCTTTATTTCAATCCAATACTGTAAAATGGGGTTGCCAGGTTAATTCAGGACAACTGAGGTTTAACTTGTTTAAGTTAAGGACAGGTAACGATCATACGGCGTGGAGTAAAAAATACACCCAAATCTGGTGGCCAGATATACAGAAGACAGAGGTTGGAAAAAACAAACGGGTAACTGATCTTCAATGAAAGCTAGGCGCCCTAGTCCTCCTGGGTCTTTACTGAACAATTCATCTGAAAATCAGGGATGCTCACTTTCGAAACAGCTGCCATACGGAAGACAAAAGCTCACGTGCCAGGCACTCCCTTTTGCCCAGCGCCCCCATCGGCATCTGCTCTTTTTATCCGGAAGGCATTCTTTTAGCTGCAAACCAGTACATCTCCGAAATACTCGGCTATGACAATCCGGATGCGATGTAGAGCCCAGCAAAAAGACCATTGCAGATCACTTGTCCGGAAAAACAGAAAAACTGGATATGGAATTCCGCTTCTGGCATAAACAAGGTGGCTGGATGTGGATACGGGGCAGAGGCAGAATTGTACAGCGAGATCTTTACGGCAATCCCTTGAGGATGAAGGATTCAAATTCGGCCACAATTAACGGGCAGGCTTGAATGCTCCCCGGCCGGGGCCAGCCAGGTCAGGGGAGCGTTCAGGCCTGTGCAGTGGAAGCCGTGCTCAACCTACTATCGCATGTCGCGGGTGATCTTCAGACCCGGTCTTTCAACAATTGCGGGCTGCGCTTGACGTGCAGCACCGCGATGACTGAAATGCTTTGCTCACCCTCAACAAAAAAAATGTAAAAGTTATGGATTTTCTTGTGCCGTGAATCCATACCCCATAATCCACCATACCGGCTACGCAAACAGGACACCGGCCAGGCCCGGAAGACGCTCGTCTATCAGATTTTTTATAACTATGGTCAATCCAGCTAGTTGCATTTTGACTATTTTAAACTCGCTTTTGAAATAGTCTTGACCATAATAAAATAAACTTTTAACTTGTCTAGATGAAACGCTCCATCTTTCCGTGGGTCAAAGAAGATCTGAGTAGAAAAATGGTATTGATTACTGGCCCCAGGCAAGTAGGCAAAACGTATCTGGCCAGACAGTTCCTTCCCTTTTTTCACAAGCCCCAGTATCTGAACTTTGATGTGCCCGCAGATGCAGGCATGATAAACAAAGAAGCCTGGCCACTGGGTCGTGACCTGTTACTTTTTGAGGAACTGCATAAAATGAAAGGCTGGAAAAAATATCTCAAGGGTGTTTTTGATGGCCGGGAAGAGAATCAGGCGATTTTAGTGACTGGCAGCGCCAGAATGGAAACCTTCAGGCAGAGCGGGGAATCCCTGGCAGGCCGGTATTTTCATTATCACCTGCTGCCCCTGACTGTTTCTGAACTAACCGGCCAGATGCCCCAGCAAGACTCCCTGGAAGTCATTAATGAGCTGGGGGGATTTCCTGAACCCTGCCTGTCCGGCTCAGCTGACTATGCAGCCAGGTGGCGCAAGCAGTATTACACTGACCTTGTCCGGGAAGATATTCTGGAATTCAGCAGAATCAGCGAGCTGAAAACCATGAAGTTCCTCCTGGAAATGCTTCGATCCAGGGTAGTGCCTTGTCAACAATCAACTGTCGGATATAGACGATGCAGTTTGATCCGTGCGTCTTCGGCTGTAAATTGCCACCTGACCCGAGCACCGTTGTTGTTCCTCTGATTCTGCCAGGCCGAAACTTCTTTGCGGATTATTTCAATATCGTCAATTCGACGATTTAGGCATTGACCATTAAGTACACTCAGTTCAATCTCAGCAATATTTAACCAGCTTCCATGCTTAGGAGTGTATACGAACTCAAACCTGTCCCATAACGCTTTGGCCTGCTCTGGAGGAAAAGTGTCATACAAGGAGCCAGGATTGTGAGTATTCAAATTGTCCATGATCAGCGTGATCTTTTCGGCCTGACTGTATTGGTCAGCGATATTTTGGAGAAAGAAAGCCCAGTCCTGCTTGGTTCTTCTTTCTTTGATCTCTACCAAACGCTTCCCTGCCAAGGGCTCTAAGGCCATAAAAATGTTACAAACTCCACAACGTTTGTATTCATAATCATGCCTTGCCGGTTTCCCAGGCGAGGCTCCAATTGGAGTTTTAGTTTCCGAAATAAGCTGTTTAGGCGACTCATCCATACAGACTACAGGATATAATGGATCAAAAGGTTTCTTATATATTTCCAGTACCATTTCCATATGGGCCACAAAGCTGCCGTTTTGTTCAGGCGGAATCACCCAGCTTTTGCGTTGCCAAGGCTTGATTTCGTTTTTTTTAAAACCCGACGTATTGTCTCATGGGAAACATTATCGACATAGCCAAGTTCCACTGCTTTGTCGGCCAGCAAACGCAGAGACCAACGGGCAAATCCTTCTGGCGGCTCGCTACAGCTCAAGGCAACCAGGTGAGCTTCAAAATCGCCGTCCGCCTTTTTTAGGTAAATGCGTTCTGGTTTTTTCCCATCGAGGGCAACATTAAGACCGTGCATGACGAATCGTTTTTTGGTCCGGTCAATTTTCCTCATGCTTGTATTAAGCACTTTGGAAATTTCTTCGTTCTTTGATCGTTCAGGTTGATGTTCACCTTCATCACTGGCCAGTAAGATCAAGGCATTAAGAATCTTTTGGGACCGATGTTTTCCCTTGGAAGTCAGTTGAGACAGTTTTACACGTTCATCAGCGGTAAGGGTTACCACGAATTTCTTCATCTCCATTCCTCCAGGTTGAGGGTTAAGCTATAAAGAAATTCTTACCACTATTTTTACGACATTTTAAGTGTGACATGCCAGTAGGCTCACCCCTTTCTTTCAGCTCTATTGCCCGGGATTTACAAGTTGCTCCGCAGACTGTGCAGAGCTACATCTCCATACTGGAAAGCCTGTATATTATTTTTCTTATACGCCCTTATCATAAAAATGTCGCCCGTTCCATCCTCAAGGAGCCCAAGCTTTATTTTTATGATACCGGACTGGTGCCTGGAGACCAGGGAGCTAAGCTGAAAAATACTTTTGCCGTATCTCTGCTCAAACATGTTCATTTTCTCAACGATACTACTGCAAAAGGCATGCAATTGCACTACCTGCGTACCAAAGACGGTAAAGAAGTCGACTTTGCCCTGCTTGATGATTCCGGGGATATGCATATGATTGAAGTTAAGCTCTCTGATCAATCTCCTTCCAGGGCCTTGAATTACTTCAGAAGCAGGTTCTTTCAAGATGCCCGGTGCACTCAGGCTATAATGCATTTAAAACGCGACCAGCATGTCGACGGGATTCAAATCAGAAACGCTGCTGGATTTCTGGCGGAATTAAGCGCCTGATGCGTGTCTGTTCAGCGTTGAGTCTAGTTTCATACAAGAGACCGCCGTGGATATCTTTTTTGAGCAGTACTGTTTTGGGAACGTCGGAATTTGATTTGCGTTTCTGAAGGTCTTCAGCGCCGGCAATTTCCCACAGGCCGTCGCTTTGCAGCCTCCAGAAGGGATGCTCAGGGTGATAGCTTTTTCTTGGGGGGCCGAATTCCAGAAGCAGTTTCCGCAGCTTCTGGTCTGCCTCCTTGAACGGAATGAGCCTTTTCTCCCCGCGAAGGCGCCGGCCCAGGGCATAGAGCAGAAGCAGAGGGGCTTGTGCGGTGCTCTCTGGTCGCCGCGTCTCCAGACACTCAGACCGGAAATTCGGCTGCGTATCTCTTCCCTGTCCATAAAAATCCAGGAAGGTTAAGGGCCAAAATTTTCCAGGATGGAGCGCTTTTTCAGAGCAAAACTCAACCAGCTATCTGTTTTTCTTACCTGTTAACTTTGAGCAGAATTAAGAATGATCAAGCCTGAATCAGTAGCCAGAGGTCGGAAGTCTGACGTCTTTAACCAGATATCGGATGTCGGAAGTCAGAGGTCTTTAACCAGACATCAGAGATCAGATGTCGGACATCGGGGGTCGGATGTCGGATGCCATGAATCAGTAGTCAGGGGTCAGGAATCGAACTTAGGCAGGCAGTGAAAAAATACCCGGACTGAGGCCGGGAAAACAGGCTGGATCGACCTCTATAGGCTGGTTGAAGTAATCACAGGCGTAAGTGTGGTAAAAAAGCAGATCTTTTTGGTCACATGAGATCAGCATCCGAACCTGATTTCGGGACACTGCTCTTATTCTCAAGCTGCATGGGAAAGAGAGAAACAGCATAGAGCGGAATATTCAGAATCCGGCCGTCACGCTTCAGATTCAATTGCGATGTCCGGCCAAGGAAGGGAAGGTTTAAGAAAAATGGATTGGAGCATCAATGTCAATATTACCTTGGTAAAATGTGAAGGATTCATCGTTTTATGAGGGTAAAATGTGAAAATTAAAACAGGCATCAAGGACCGGAAGGGCTGGCCAGGGGGATCAGTTGGCATCCTGAGCGGTTACACATGGACTGAGCTGCCTGCAGATGATATTTTTTTTTGCTAATCCGGTTAAAAAGAGGATTTTTGAGAATCTTGATGCTCCGTTGTGCAAATAATCAATAATATTTCACGCCCGTCCTGCTCAGGCCCTGAGCCGCTCAGTTGATAACAATCTGGAAGGCTTGCACGGGTATATTCTGAACGTATACAGTGTTGAACCAGGAGGAAAAAATTGATGCAGCATCTTGAATGGCCGGAAGAAAATGCCTCAACTGAAACCTCCTGTGCCCCATGGTATGAACAGGGCTCCAATATCTGCCTTGACTTTCACGGTGATCCGGGCAGTGCTGAGCTGGCTGTATTTTCAGACGGCAATCACCATATGGCTCTAAGGGACTGTCTGAAATATTTCCAGCAGCACCATCCTGAACTCTCCGGAATATTTTACGCTACAACCCCTCCCGGGCCAATCGTCAAAATGTTCAGGACAGGATGCCTTAAGCTGGGCAATCTGGTTTTAAGGACCAGCCCCCATGTCTTCATCAGTCCCCTGGAGGTCATCAAAAGCCTTGCCCTGGACGGATTGATCCAGGAGTATTATCCTTTTGTCCGGAATCAGGGTAATGTGCTGCTGGTGAGAAAGGGCAACCCCAGAAACATTGCCGGAGTAGATGATCTGGAGCAAAAGGGCTTGAGGCTTTTTCTGTCCAGCCCTCATTCAGAAAAAACAAGCTATGCTGCTTACTTCGGCACACTGAAAGCGCTGGCGGGAACGCCTGCTCTGCCTGATGAACTTATAAACTCCGGCCGGGTGATTTTCGGAAAATGCATTCCCCACCGGGAAGCTCCCCAGGCGGTGGCCGACGGCAGGGCTGACGCGGCTTTGGTGTTCTACCATCTTGGGTTGCGCTGCGTAAGGATTTTTCCGGATATATTTGAGATGATCCCCCTGGGCGGAACTGTAGAAAAACCCGACCCTCTGCCGGGAAATATGGTCTCCGGGACCTGTATTGGACTGGCAGAAGACGAAGGCAAGTGGGGCAGAAGCCTCATGGGTTTTCTAAGATCGGAAAATGCCGGGCAGATATATAAAGGCCATGGCCTGTTGCCGTGGAATAATTCCAAATAACAAACCAGGAAGGATTTATGCGAAAAAAGATAAACCGCAGGAGATTTATGTATACCACTGCCGGGGCGGTTGCCGGTCTGGGAATAACCGGCATTGAAGCTGCGCGCGGACCGGGAGCTGTGTCTGCGGCTGACCCGGGTTCAGAGGGCATGCCCAGAAGAAAGCTGGGGCGCACCGGCCACCAGGTTTCCATATTCAGCCTGGGCGGAGAATCGACAGTGCAGCAGGCCGGCAGGCAGGAAGAGGCGACAGCCATACTGGAGAAGGCTCTGGATCTTGGAGTTAACTATATCGACACCTCTCCCACATACGGCGGAGGCGGCAGCGAGAGCAACATCGGCCAGGTCATGGCCCGCAGGCGAAAGGATGTTTTTCTGGCCTCCAAGACCCATGACCGCACCTACGACGGGACCATGCGCCTTATTGAGCAGAGCCTGAAGCGGCTGAAGACTGACTATCTGGATCTTTATCAGGTGCACAATGTCCGGGTGAACGATGACGTGGATCAGGCCCTGGGCAGGCAAGGTGCGGTGCGGGCCATGGAAAAGCTTAAATCGGAGAAGGTCATCCGCAACATCGGGATCACCGGGCACAAGGATCCGGATGTACTGATCCGGGGCATAACCCGCCATAATTTCGACACGGTCCTTCTCAGCCTTAACGCTGGAGACATACATTACCGGCCTTTTCAAGAGGACCTCCTGGAAAAGGCGGCAGAGAAGAAAATGGGAATTATCGCCATGAAGGTGACTGCGGTCAGCCGCATTCTTAAGCCCGGAGGGGCCGTCTCCATGCAGGAAGCACTGGGTTATGCCCTCAGTTTCCCTGTCAGCACGGCCATCATAGGCATCTCCAGTGTGGAACAGGTGGAGGAAAACGTCCGTATAGCCAGGGAATTCGAACCTTTTACCGGCAATGAACTGGCCAGGATAGAAGACAAAGTCCGCCCGCATCAGGACCAGGCCAATTTCTTCAAGCATTACTGGTGAAAACCGGAGAGTGGGTTAAGACGGACAGAGGTCTGGTTACTCAGCAGTTCACCGTGGTATATCTCATATTTTCATCCGACAGAGCATACTTTTGAAATATTTTAACACGCCTCTAAGCGGGGTTCATCTTCTTGGAATCATTTTCAGAAGCTGTGACACCCTTAAACCGGATGAACCAGACATATATACTATTGCAGGAATATTTTTGGTAGGCTCCAGTATTTCTTGATGGGACTATACCTGAGAAACAGCCGAAATCTTCACTTACACTCGCCGATGGAGCCCTCGGCGCATGTTCTGCCCCCGGTCCATATCAGCCCGGACAGGTTGGCCCCGGTCAGATCGGCTTCCCACCGGTTAGCCCCGGTCAGATCGGCCCTGGTCAGATCGGCCCCGGACAGATTGGCCCCGGTCAGATCGGCCCCGGTCAGATCGGCCTCGGACAGTTTGGCACCGGACAGTTTGGCCTCGAATAGGTAGGCCCCGAACAGGTTGGCCCCGGACAGATCGGCCTCGGACAGGTCGGCCCTGGACAGGTAGGCCGTGGTAAGATCGGCCCCGCTCAGATCCGCACCTGACAGGTTGGCCCCGGCCAGGAAGGCCCGGGTCAGATCGGCCCCGGACAGGTTGGCTTTGGACAGATCGGCCTCGGTCAAATCACAGCTGCTGCACGAATTCGTCTTCAGCAACCTGTCCAGATCATCTTGATCATACGCCCCGGCCTGCCCCATGCCCAGAAGGCACACCAGCGCCGCCATTGCCGCGAATCCAAAAATCTTCACACTCCACTTTTTCATGACGTTCCTCCTGAATGGTTGAGTGTTGATGTTTTCCATATACAGAGCACTATCTATACCAAACAATAAATACATTAAATATCATAATGTTGCGAGAAACAGCCAGCCACGGCAGTCTTAAGTTTGCACCAACATTGTTGGCAGTATTTGGCAATGGGTCTTATGGGAAGTCCTTTGATCAACCCGGTTTCCTGGCACGAAATACTGCTCCGTAGGTTCTGGCAGATGTGGACACTGTGGTTCGACCGAGAAACTCAACATCTTGAAATCCGGTTTTTCTGATCAGGTCCAACAGATCCCGCACGGGGATCGCCCCGCCTATTCAGTCGGACCATGCCTCAAGGGTGCAGGGTGTCTCCCTTGCTCTTTCACCCTCTAGAAAGATGTCTGCGAACTGAAGGCGCCCTCCCGGGCCAAGGACCCGGAATATTTCCAGGAATGCCGTTTTCTTCCGGGTTGATAGATTCAAGACGCCATTGGAAATGACAATGTCGAAAGTATCGTCTTCATAGGGAATGGACTCAGCGCTTCCTTGTCTAACCTCAACATTTCCAAGGCCCATGGACTCTATATTCTGCTCTGCGATTTTCAGCATCTCCGGCGTAATGTCTATCCCGCAGATCCGGCCGGTCTCGCCGACATAGTGACTGGCCACAATCAAGTCTATCCCCGCTCCGCAACCTACATCCAGAAGAGATTCTCCCTCGCTTACCGGTCCGGCCTTAAATGGATTGCCGACGCCGCAAAACGACTGCATGATTTCACGGGGTATCCGAGAAAGTGCCAGGGCATCATACTCCAGAGCAAGAGATCCCTCATAACCGGT
>PUMA01000142.1 GCA_003551155.1 Desulfonatronospira sp. | reverse complement strand
CTTCCGGTGATATATACACGCATAATCATCCTGCAGCAAGGGCCAGGAAGGGCATCCATTGCAGCCGCAATGTTTTTTTCAGGCGGCAGGACCTGCGCAGGCTGGTCAGGCCGCTTTATTTGGCTCTTCCGGTTCAAGCGTTCACAGCCGGGAAAAGGCAATATCAGACATCGGACATCAGAAGTTTGCCTTCTGATTGGGTAAGATATTTTGTCTCTCGCCCCCCTTCCGCCTTAGCCGGGATCGGTAGAGGCGAGAAAGCGCAGAGAAGAGAGGTCATTTTTTCTGCCTCTTTTAAAAGGTAAGGGTTTATAAACCCTTACCTTTTTTTTATGAAACTCATAACAGGCAATGCTCATCTTGGGCAACAGAAAGACTATGGCACCAACCGGCAGACCAGGCTTCAATTAGCTGCGGTCCGGCAGGGCTACTTCCTTACTGCAGCCAGTTAAGGCAGCTCTTCTTTATTTCATCAATGGACAGAACCGTGCATTCCCTGGCAGCCTGCGCGGCATGCCTGCGGCAACTTTCCCAGACGGATCTGTTATGCAGAAGATGGCCCAGGGCGTTGAATATCTGTTCCTCCTTGACATTTACATGGGAAGTGCAGACAAAGCCCATACTTAACCGGGCTATCCTCCTGGCAGTGATGGACTGCTCCGAATGAGACTGAAGCAGCAGTTGCGGGGTAGCTGTGAGAATTCCGTGGGTAGCGCTTCCCAGTCCGGCGTGGGATATAAATGTCCGCACCCGGGGCAGAATTGAAGGGAGGGACGGAGGCTGTTCAAGGACAGTGATGTTGGGTTTTCGAACATGCTCCAGCTCACCCGGTTCAAGGTCCGGCAAAAAGACAGATACCTCCAGGTCGCTGTGTACCAAAGCACGCATAATAGTCTGCAGTATGGGCCGACGGCCCGGCAGGTAGACATACACGCTTCTCTCCGGCCGGTGGGAGATATCCGGACGGGCAATCTCCAGAGGAACATCCAGGGGAGGCCAGACTCTTTCATCTCGGAAACCGTTGTAAGGGTCAAGCCAGGACAGGGTCAGAACAAAGCTTTCCTCCCCGTGAAAGACGTCGGAAATGTACTGGATCGAACTGGATCTGTCCAGAACCCGGTTGATTCTCTGGCAGGTCTTCTTCTCAACGGCCAGCATTTCCTCAGCAGATGTTCGATCCAGCTCCTCGATCCTTGGCAGCCTTTTGCCTTTTGGGGGCAGCGTGTAACCATTTCCGATGGCTATTACAGGAAAGAATCCTTTGGCTGCGAGGACGAGATAAGGCGCACTGTCGGCTATTACCAGTCCGGGGCTAAAATTATGCAAAAGCTTGCGCCAGCCTTCCAGTTCATGGCTGATATACTCTTTATCCGGAAACAAAAGGTGTGAGAAAATCTCAGCGCGACTTCCGGTCCTGCTTTTTTGCGGGTTTTTGAGTTTCTGGATCTGACCGGGCATTTCCAGAATTATAATATCAGCCTCCGGGGACAATGTATTCCGGATAACCAGGTCTGCATGCCTGGTCTCCTTGAGCATGAACACAAAACGGTTACAGTACTGTTCCAGGGAAGCTGCAATCCTGGCTAGATCGGTTATATGTCCAAAATGTCTGCCGAGTTCCCAGCCGAGCAGAACAGTTTTCATGGAACAGTGCTTTACTGCGTTTCACCCAGAGTCTCTTCCCTCTGGGTCTTGATTTTTTCATCCAGTTCCTTCATGCCGTTGGCCAGTCCGTTGACAAAGTTGGCTGCCTGGCTGGCCGGGATGATCAGGGTTCCTGCTTCCAGGAGGGTATTGTCCGGACCCCTCTGGGTCAGGGTGATGCGCAGATTGTTGTTGGACAGAGATATCTTGCTGAATCCGTCGGCGAAAATGTGCATGTAACGCTCCTTAAAAGTTTAATTTGAGATTGGGGTCGTACCTGAAGACACATACTATAAAACTGAAACAGGCGTATTTCTGGATATACTGTCCACAGGTGAACAGATCCGGTACCTGTATCTTTCTAAGGTGCGACGTCAGTAAACGTAGTGATGGCGTTTCGTATGGTATGGATAAAAAACTGGCTTCGTTTCTGCCCTTTTAGAGTGTGTAGAATCATATCTGATTCTTGTGGGAAGTAGTGTAGAATCAACAAACATAGAGTTCCTTTTTTATGGTTTGTTTTCTTTTGCAGGCATTTTGGTGCTTCTTAATATAGTAGGCAATGGTTTCATCAAGAATGTCTTTGAGGGGTATTGCTGCTTTCCAGTCCAGCAAATGCTCAGCTTTGCTTACATTGGGCATACGCCGGTCACAGTCCTCGTATCCCTTACCGTAAAACTCTTCAGAGCTGACCTCAACAATGGGGTGTTCAAGAGATTGCTTATCGCCGGTTATTCGGTAATAGGACTGGCGCATTTCTTCAGCCAGCTCGAGCATAGAGACCTCGTTATTCCTGTTCCCGATATTGAATATCTGAGTCTGAGCTACATGGGGAAGCTCCAGAATTTTTAAAAAAGCATTTATTGCGTCGTGGATGGAAGTGATGGTTCGCCTTGCGTGTCCGCCATCCACCAGCTGCATTGGTTTATTATCCAGCAAGGCACCCAGAAAACAGGCCAAGACCCTTGGAGTTCCTTCACGGTCCCGACCCGGCAGGTAATCCATCCGAGGGCCGAAAAAGTTAAGCGGACGGATTATGGTATAAGGAAGACCATATTCATCTCCAAAAGCGTAAATAAGTCGCTCCTGCAGTTGTTTGGCACTGGCATAAGTCCAGCGCTGATTATGAATGGGCCCCATGATTAAAGGCGTCTCATCTTCCCGAAGCTCATAAAGCGAAGAATCGGAATAATCGTTGACATAACTTGAAAGAGTTCTGCCATATACTTCGCTGGTTGAGGTGTGTATCATCCAAGTGCCGGAAACAGCGCAAGCTTCAAAAACAGGGTATGGATTAATAAAATTTGAGCGGATTACATCCAAAGGCCGGGTATTGTACTCTGCTGGGTTACAGATGGCAGCCAGATTAAAAACAACATCAGCCCGGTCAATATCGGAACGCAACTTCTTAAAATTGTCCTGCTCATAAATATCGCCATATCGAAGTTTCAAAGAAGGCTCATCCTGCAAGTGAGTAATCTTTTCAAAGCAAATATCCCATCCAACCAGTTCATGTCCGCCCTTAGCAATAAGAGCTTCAAGCAGATGACTACCGATAAAACCACCGCAGCCTATTATAACTATTTTCATGGAGATTCTTTAACCATCCTGTAAAAGGCCTGTATGAAATCTTCTGCCTGGGCCTTACCATTCGCGGCTATCTTTATGTACTCGTCTCTGTCTTTGGCAATATACACTTCAATGTCCATATTGCGAGCTATGCTTAAAGCCATGGCGCTGACTATCCTTCAGGCTTAAGCGAAACAACCGGTACCCCCATCCATAAGGCTTCCTGGGTGGTGGACCATCCGGGATAGGGAAAGGTGTCCAGGGCCAAATCAATTTCCCGGTATGTTTTTAGATGTTCTCTCTGTGAAGTAACGCCGGCAAGGTCCAGGCGTTTCTTACTTCTTACAAAGCTGGAAAACTCTTTGTATATGCGCTTTCTGACGTATTCTATATCTAACTGTTTGTATTTGAGTATTAACTTAGAGCCGGGTACAGCCTTAAGCACTCTGGCCCACAGGGCTGTAACTTCCAAATTTACCTTAGCCATATTGTTCAGGCTGCCGAAAATGACATTATTACGTGGTAAAGGCGCTGGGTCAAGTTCCATATCAGAGGTCATAGCAGATAACAAGTCCGGGACAGTATACCCTGAGAGGTCAATAAGTAAATCCAGGTTATCAGCCTTTATGTGCTCAGCTGCTTGATCAGGTAAATTTCAAGAAAGTTGTCGCTTCTAAGCCGCAATTTTTTCAGCAGTCAAGGTTTCGGTGTTTGTTAAGTATCACCTCTGCAGGAGCTGTCCATTTTCCGAATAATGGCCAAGAAGCGGATTGAGTTGTTTGCCAGGTGTCGGTTTTTGAAGCGCAGTATCAACAAAGAATCATGGAGGCTCATTTCAGAACTGATCAGATACTATCCATCGGCATGCTTTTGCCATATCCTCCGGCGTACCTATGTCCAGGTACCTGCCATCTTTAAAAATAACTTTTTCAAAATGTATTCCGTTTAAAATGGCTGAATTTATCACATCCCCGAGAAATACCTCAGGAAATTTTATCTCATTCTGTGATTTTTGTTTAAAGGTTTTTACAAATTCATGTACAAATTGAGTAAATACCCTGGACCAGACAGCAAGGAGCCAAGTATAGCAAAGATCTGTCTTTACAGGTTTTATAACTATTCGTGTTATTCGGTCCTGATTGTCCAATTCCACCATATCCACCTTTTGGGGCTGATGTGCAGGAAAAAGTCCTAATACCAGATCCGCCCCGGTTTCAGCCTGTCGATCAAGTAAATAAACAAAGGCGTCATCGGGTTGCAGAAGAATATCCGGAAACCCAAAGACCACAATCGCATCCTGTATAAATGGATAGGCCAAATCCAGGGTGAAGGGCACACCGGCGGATGAATCCTGGACCAGATAGGCCAGCGGCATGTCCAGAAACCTGCCGTCTGAAAAATAGGAAAGTATGTCCCATTTTCCCTGACGTACAATTACATAAGCCTTTTCAGCGCCGGCCAGGCGCATTTTCTCAAGCAGGTATTGTCCGGCAACCTTTGTCCTTGAAGATTTTTCTGATCCCTGCGGATGGAAACCCACAGGAAATATCTCCTTGCTGCAAGGCAGAGGCGCAATCCGCGTGGCCATACCCGCGGCCGGAAATATTCCTACGATCTGTTTATTAAAAGACAGTCTGGACATAACTGACTCAACTTGCTCAACTTGAAAGGTTAATGGCACTGTTTTATTAGTAGCCCGTCCCACACGCAATATCCGCAGGAGGAAGTCCTTGAGCAGCACGCTTTATCACCTGATAATAGGCAGCCTCCAACTGTCTGGTCTTTTTCCTCGCGTCAAATACAATACCTCCTGGCACCTCTTCCCGGACAAATCTCTGTAACCTCTTCAATTTATTTGGATTGCCCAGCACTTCCACGGCCTTGCGCACATATGCATCCGGGTCTGGCTGCACAAGTTCTTCAAGTCCAGCGTCCCGCAGTATCCCCCCTCCTACTCTGCCTGCAATATTATTTCCCTGCAGGGCAAGAACCGGAACCCCCGCAAAAAGGGCATCAAAGGTGCAGGTATGGCCACCGTAAGGCCAGGGGTCCAGCATCAGATCGCAATGTTGCAGGCGTGCCAAATGGGCATCGTGTTTGAGTTTCGGTGCTGCTCCTATGCGTGAAGGGTCGACTCCATGTTTCCTGGCGGACTTACCCAGGTTCTGCCTTGCGGCCGGTCCTGGATCTAGAATCCATAGCCAGGCCTCCGGAACCTGTTTCAGGATCTGCATCCAGACGGCCCAGACTGGCTCTCTTACCTTGTTGATGGAATTGAACATACCCAGGATCAAAAACTGGTCTTTCGGCAACTCTAGTCTTTCACACGGGGGAGGCGGCGGCAGTTGCCAGGCTTTATGGTCGTTTATCATGTAAGTATTTTGCATATAAATGATTTTTTCAGGGTAATGTTTTCTGGACTCAGGCGGAACTGTATAATCGTCTGCCACTATGTAATGTACAACGCGACCTCCATAGCTTCCCGGCCAGCCAATATAGCCGATGCTCACCGGTGCCGGCTGGTGGGCCAGTACCCCCATCCTGTTGCCCTGGGTGGGACCGTTCAGCTCAACCAGAATATCCAGCTCCTGCTTGCGCATCAGCTCGGCTGTATCAGTATCACTCAGCCTGGATACGCTATAGACGTGCTCACAATGGCCCATAATATCCTGACGTATTATTGAGCCGTCATCCCAGCCGCTGCAATAGAGAAAGATTTCAAAGTTGTCCCGGTCGTGGTGTCGGAAGAGGCCATTTATCAGATGGGCTACAGGATGTTCCCGGAAATCAGAGCTCAGATACCCTACACGCAAACGGCGTCCATCAGGGTTTTCCTGATATGGAGGTGCTATCACATTGTGATTCGGGATCTGAAACTTATATGCCCAGGCTCTGACCACCAGCTGGTTGGTCTTTTCATCATCGCACCACAGAAGATGACTGCGCATGCCTTCATTGGTAGTGAATTGTCCAGCATCATAAGCCTTTCGAATCTGACTGATCAATTCTTCAGCCAAAGTCCATTCAGCCGCCTTGAGAGCAATAAAAAGAAGAGGTCCGGACCAGCGCAGGGGCCTGTTCAAGCGGATAAAGGCCTCCCAGGCCGCTTTAACAATAAACCTGCTGTTTTCAAAACGGATCAAGAGGTTAGCCGAGTTGAGTACTTCGTCCGGCGTGGCATGCTGGGATCTGATCACTTCAAGAGCAGCTTCCCTGGCCATATTCCATTTGCCCAGGCTATCATGAATATTAGCCATCAACAGCCGGGGTTTTAAAGCTTCCGGGGCCAAAACCTCGACCCTCTTCAGCAGAGCCATTGCAGCTGATTGATTGCTGTAAACAAAATATGTGGCGACTGTGGTTAAAAAATCTGCAGGATTGACTGGTCTTCCATCAGGATTTGCAGCTTTAGCTGCAATTTTTTCCATGGCCGCCACCATGGCTTCACTGCCACTCGAAATCAATATGCGCTGCGCCTGATCAACAATTTCATCCATGCCCAGGGTTTTGCCCTTGGTTCCAGCGATCTTTTTACCCCGGCGGCTTTTCTTGGTTTTATGTTTTTTTAGTGCCATGCAGTGTATAATTCTTGTTGTTCAGGAGATATGGATTCAGATTATTCTTTTCTTTTCCGGGATCTGGTCATACTCAAGTCCAGTGTAAAAAACCGGCAGGCTAAAAACCTGCCGGTTTTAAGCAATTACTGCCGGGTACCGGACTCAACTTCCTCTCTGTGAGATTTCAGCTCCTCATCCAGTTCCTTCATGCCGTTGGCCAGTCCGTTGACAAAGTTGGCTGCCTGGCTGGCCGGGATGATCAGGGTCCCTGCTTCCAGGAGGGTATTGTCCGGACCCCTCTGGGTCAGGGTGATGCGCAGATTGTTGTTGGATAGAGATATCTTGCTGAATCCGTCGGCGAAAATGTGCATGAAAAAAGCTCCTAGAAAAGTTGAATTTGAAGTTGCAATCCAGTGTTTAGGCCAGACCAATAAAGTTCTCTGCAGCTGCGAGGTCATCTTTATCAACACCAACCAGCCTGATCTCCCAGGTCACTTCGTCTTCCGCCCACTGTGCCTCGGAAAGGATCACGGTACCGGAGCCATCCCAGGCAGCCCAGTCATCTGCATCCAGGATCTTGAGATTGTCGAACCCTTGGATGCCCAGATCACGTACATCCAGGCGGGATACGTTGTTGAGGGTTACGTCAGTCCGGTCCATAGGCAGGAAGTTATCAATCAGCCATTTACTGGGAGCATCAGTATCTCCGGAATCATCGGTAAACACGAAGCGGGTGTTGAACTCGACATCGGCTCCCCAGGGGCTGGTCAGCGAGACCGCGATGTCTTCGGGACCAACTATAAACCTGGTGGCATTGTTGGCCGAGACCCAAACGTCGGTATCAGCATCATATTTAAAAGCATTTCCAAGCTGAGTTACAAAACCGCCATTAAAACTGCTGACTTCGATAGTGCGAATTGAGGCCGGAATAAAATTACCTAAAAAGATAGCTTGCTCTACCCAGACTTCTTCGCTCCAATCCGGGTCACCGCCGGTGATAACCAGCTCCCGGAGCACATCGTCCACACCAAGCGAGTTACCATCTAGCTGGCGGTAATTATCCAGGACCAGATCCAATTCAATCCATGAAGGTACATCCTGTTCATCAACATCGAAACTCAGATCCAGATTGACGTTTCTGAACTGGCTGATATCCAGGGTTGCGTCGTTCTGGAATAAAGCAGAAGTGTAATCCACAGTACCCAGCACATTCACGTACAGTGTACCACTGCCGAGTCCCACCAGAGTGAGGTCGCCATCAAACCGCTGAGTGCCTGGATCTCCGTTCTTTTCACCGATGATCACGGTTGTTCCGTCACGCAGCCCTGTCAGGGTCAGGACATCATCAGGTTCCAGCCGGGCGACCACAAAGGTGTCTTCATCAGGTTCAGGTTCAGGCTCAGGCTCAGGCTCAGGCTCAGGTTCAGGCTCGGGCTCAGGCTCAGGCTCCGGCTCTGGCTCTGGATCGGGTTCAAGTTCGGGCAATTCAGGCTCCAGGTCCGGATCAGCCACGTCCTCGCGGATGATGCCCATGACCACCTGTTCGGCCTCGTCCATGTCGAACTCGCGCAGCCCGGACTCCACCTCTTCCAGGTACAGCT
>PUMA01000026.1 GCA_003551155.1 Desulfonatronospira sp. | reverse complement strand
GCATGCTTAGTGGGATCAAGTGCCATATTGGTCCTCCTTTTAAGGTTTGTTTCCATGCTCCATGAAAATCCGGCCGGAGCAGGATAATATCTGAAGCGCTTCTGTCATGCGGTTTACAGCGAATAATACCGGGTGTGCTTGATTCCAAATGCAACCAGGAATCAGAGGAAAGGCAAGCTTGCGGTTAAACTAAATCTGGCTGCAGCTGCAGGACATACTTTGATGCGTTTATGCATGTGGTCCCTCGACGTTTGCTGTAGAATTATTTTTATCGCATTTCAGTTTCTTCAGCCGGAGTTTTTGCCAAACCCCGGAGCTGGTGTTCTGTTCATGGGCCGGATCTTCTAAATTTTGGCTGATTGGACATAAAATCCATTCGTTGTGTCGAGGAACCTGCATGTTCTATAATCAAATTTCGCACTCTGATCAACTCGGGCTTAAAGAGAAATCACCAGAACCGTGGACCGAGAAAAACATTGCTCCTGATCCCTGTCACGATCTTGACTTGAAAAAAATGACTTTTTGCAGTCGCACCTTTCAAGGTGCTTCAGCAGACCTGCCGGAGGGTATTTACGTGTCAGGGTTTGCTGCCAGGGCCTTTTCCCTTTCCACCAAAGTAGGGTGGGAGTAATAAAATCCGCTGTACAGAGGATGGGGTGTAAGGTTGGCCAGATTTTTTTCACTGAGTCTGCGCAGGGCCATGATCATGGGCCGGCTGCCTCCGGCGTGCGCTGCAGCAAACCTGTCAGCTTCGTACTCGTGTTTTCTGGAAAGAAGGCTTAATAGTGGGCTCAGCCAGAAAATAATCAGGCCGGCCAGCAGTGCAAAAAGAAGCAGAGCTGGAGCCGGTCCGCTCTGTTCAGGATTGAAGCCGAAGGCCTGGATAAAGGCCGGAGTTTTCAGGAGCCAGGCCATAACCGCAAAAGCAGCCAGGGTCATAGCGGCGGAAAGAGCCAGCATCCTGGGTATGTGCCCCCGGCGGTAATGTCCAATTTCATGGGCAAGTACCGCTTCCAACTCTTCAGGAGTGAGCTGATCCACCAGGGTATCAAAAAGCACTATGCGGCGAAACCTGCCGAATCCGGTGAAAAAAGCGTTGGAATGACCGGAGCGTTTGCTCCCGTCCATGATCTGGATGGTTTTTGCCCTGAAGCCTGTCCTCTGGGCCAGTTTCATGAGCCTGGATCTGAGATCTCCCTGGGGAAGAGGGCTGAGCTTGTTGACCCAGGGCAGAATGAGCATGGGATAAAGCACCATCATTGACAGCTGAAAAGCGAAGACCAGGACGAAAGCCGCGATCCACCACAGACTGCCCAGTGTGAATATCAGATAGATGACCAGACTGATCAGGGGGATCCCGATGACAAGTCCGATGATCAGCCCCTTGATTTTGTCAGTTACCCACAGCCTGAGAGTGCTCCTGTTGAATCCGAAGCGCTCTTCCAGCCTGAAGCGGGAATAGTATTCCAGCGGCAGCCCGATAAAGGAGACAAAGACCATGATCAGGACCAAAAAAACGCTTTCGCTTATCAGGGAGATCTGGCCGATTAATCCAGAGAAGCCTTGGTAGAACAGAGGCAGAAAGCCTGAAAAGAGAAGTACTGCCAGAACAAGGGTTCCATACCAGATGCTGAACAGTTCAAACCTGTTTTTGGCCAGGGTGTAATCCACTGACCTGGAAAATGTTTCCGGGTTCATGATCTGTTGAACAGCCTCAGGCGGAGAACTGCTGCATTTGCGAACATGGGAGATGTTCAAGACGGTCAAAAATGTTTCCCAGATTGCCTTTCCCCCCAGCAAGATCATTATGAAAACCATGATCATTTTTTCCAAACTGTTCGCCTAATGTTGAATTTGTCGATTAAACGGGCGATGCTGCT
Organism: Desulfonatronospira sp.; assembly: GCA_003551155.1. Taxonomy (GTDB): domain Bacteria; phylum Desulfobacterota; class Desulfovibrionia; order Desulfovibrionales; family Desulfonatronovibrionaceae; genus Desulfonatronospira. Next base: position 6,622 of record PUMA01000026.1, on the reverse strand, counting down.
TTGTCAGTCAGTGAACAAGAAGGTATGCATCTTTTGCAGAAATTACCCGGTGACTTCAGGGGTGTCAAATGGATTGCGGGGACCAGGAATACGCTTTATGTACTAAAGTCATCCATAATTGCTGCCTTGGACTTTTGCTGATTTTTTCTGTATCCGGCTGTCTTAAAAAGGATCCCGTGCAGGAAAATCAGTTCAGACACTTGAAGGGGGAAATATGGCAGATCTGGTGGCGGTATACGGCAGTCCCAGGCGCAAGGGCAATTCTTCGCTGCTTTTGTCCAGAGCCGTCCAGGGAGCCCGGAATGCCGGCTGTACTGTTCAGGAGTTTGTTCTGCGGGATCTCAGGATTTCACCCTGCCTGGAAATATATCAATGTCAAAGAAATGGAGAATGCGCCATCAGGGATGACTTCCAAGGGTTACGGGACCATATTCTTGCGGCCAAGGGACTGATTCTGGCCTCACCCATTTTTTTCTACGCAGTCAGCTCCCATACCAAAATTTTCATGGACCGGTTCCAGTCTCTGTGGGTCCGCAAGTACAGGATTGACCGGGAAATATCCGGGAAAGTTCCGTACAGGCGCAAGGGCATATTTATTTCCGTGGGGGCCACAAAGGGTCCCAGACTGTTTGACGGGGCAGTACTCAGTGTGCGCTATTTTTTCGATGTCCTGGATATGGAGCTTTGGGACACTTTGCTTTGCCGGGAACTGGACATGGAAGGAGATGTCCTTAACCGCCCTGAATACCTGGAGAATGCCTATGGTCTCGGCAGTGCTTTAGCTGCTCAGCTCTATGCATGAACTTTAAGTGGTTGACTGACAATGATGGCGGTGGATACTCTTGCAGCAGATTCTGCTGATCCTCTGTAATGGATTGACATAGGGCTGTTTTTAAGAGCCGATTAAGATCAAAGGAGGGAACATGGCCCAGATACAGTTTAAAACCAACAGGCAGAAGTCGGTTTTTCACAACCCCCTGGAGGACATGCAGCTGACCTCGCAGGAGCTGGAAATTCGCACAGATCCTCTCACTGGACGCCAGAGCGTATTAAATTCAGGCCTGGAGGGCAAGATCCAGATCCTGTTTCCCGACACAGACTATCAGTATCTGGAACAAAGAGGCCAGCAGACCCGGGAGACCTGTTTTCTGTGCCCTGCTGACTGGCACAGGAATACACCAGCTTATCCTGAGGATTTTTTGCCTCAGGGAAGACTTGAACACGGACAGGCCGCACTCTTTCCCAATCTTTTTCCCATCGGGGCCTATCACAGTGTAATCCGGCTGGGAGACCATCACCTGCGTAAACTGGACGATTTTCCTGAACAGCTTTTGATGGACGGATTTGCTGTGGCCCTGGATTTTGTCCGCAGATGCCACGAGTACGATCCCAGCATGCGCTATGCGACGCTCAATGCCAATTATCTATTTCCTGCGGGGGCCAGCCTGATTCACCCTCACTTTCAGATCATCAACAGTCCCACGCCATGCACACAGCATCAGCTGCTCCTGGAAAAAAGCGAGGAATATATGAAGCTGCACAATACCAGCTTCTGGGAGGATCTGGTGCAGGAGGAGGCCAGTCTGGACCAGCGATGGATAGGGACCATCAACAACGCCCACTGGATAGCGGCATTTGCTCCCATGGGGTTCAATGAGATCCAGGTCATCTGGCCCGGGAGAAAGAGCTTTCTGCAGTGGACTGACCAGGACGTTTCAGGCCTGGCCCGGGGCCTGAGCTACATTCTGGGGGTATGGCATGAGATGAAGCTCTCCACTTTCAATTTCACCTGTTTCAGTGCTCCTCTGGATCAGGATACCCCCTCATTCTGTTGCTTCATGCGCATGGTGAACAGGCAGAACGTTATGCCCCATCACAGAACTGATGATTATTTTTTTCAAAAGCTCATGCACAACGAATTGATCCTGAACAGGCCGGAAGAATTGGCTGCAAGGATGAAGAAAGGCTTTCCCGGGTCTTGATATTTCAGTGCCTGCATTGCCCCAAGGCATGGTCCTTTGGACTGCAACCTCAACATCGGTCTGTGCAGGATTTTTCTAATGAGAAGGCAGAATAACGCTGGTCCCCCGGTATTTGAAGTCCGCGGGCTGACCAAGACCTACACTATGGGCGAAGTGATCATTCACGCGCTGCGCGGGGTGGATATGGAGCTTTTTGCCCGTGAGCTGGTGGTCCTTCTGGGGGCCTCGGGATCGGGAAAATCCACCCTGCTCAATATCCTGGGCGGTCTGGATTCAGCTGGAGGCGGAGAAGTGAAATACCAGGATCAGAGTCTGACACATGCTGGAGAGAAAGCACTTACCGAATACCGGCGCAACCACGTCGGCTTTGTTTTTCAATTCTACAATCTCATCTCCAGTCTTACTGCCAGGGAAAACGTGGCCATTGTTACCGAGATCAGCAATGATCCCATGACTCCTGAGGAAGCCCTGGCCCTGGTAGGTCTTGAAGACCGCATGGACCATTTTCCTGCTCAGCTTTCCGGTGGAGAGCAGCAGAGGGTGGCCATAGCCAGAGCCGTGGCCAAGCGCCCTCTGGTGCTCATGTGCGATGAACCTACCGGAGCCCTTGATTCCAGAACAGGGATCAGGGTGCTGGAAGCAATTGAATATATCAATGAACAGCTGGGCACTACCACCGTAGTCATTACCCATAATGAAGTCATAAGCCGAATGGCTCATCGGATCATCCGCATCAGCGACGGACGCATTGCCCGGGGAGAGGAGAATCCTTCAAGACTCCCTGCAAGGGATCTTAAATGGTAAGGGCGATCAACCGCAAACTGCTGCGGGATCTGTACGCGCTCAAAGGTCAGGTTGCAGCCATATCCGTAGTAGTCGGCTCAGGAATCATGGTCCTGATTCTGGCTGCAACCATCCTGGACTCGGTGAGCCTGTCCAGAGACCGCTTTTATCACACACACAATTTCGCGCATATCTTTTCCAATTTGACCAGAGCTCCTGAAATTGTCTTCCAGCGCCTGGAAGAGATACCGAACATTGCTGCGCTGGAAACAAGGATTCAGGCGCAGGTGCGCCTGGCTGTCCCGGATTTTGAGGAGCCGGTGCGAGGAAAGATCCTGTCCTTGCCCGACGGTGAACAGCCTCTTGTCAACCGGCTCTATCTGCGTCTGGGCGATCTGCCGGAACCTGGCAAACCGGGGCAGGTTGTGATCAGCGAACCCCTGGCCGAGGCCCACGCTCTTAAGCCCGGCGACGAACTGGAAGCCATAATCAGAGGGCGCCTCGAGACCCTGACCATAACCGGAGTGGCCCTGTCTCCGGAGTTTATCTATCAGTTGGGTCATGGAGACCTGATTCCTGATTATGAGCGCTACGGAATACTCTGGATGAACAGGAGGGAACTTGCTGCTGCTTATGACATGGAGGGTGCATTCAACAGCGTCGTTCTGACTCTGCAGGCAGGAGCAAATCAGGAGATGATCAAAGATGCCCTGGATGAAATCCTGGGCCCTTATGGAAGCGTAGGCGCTTTTTCCCGCGAGGATCAGATTTCTCACAGATTTTTACAGGATGAACTGGATCAGCTTCGGGTTATGGCCATAATCCTTCCGGCGATTTTCCTGGGCGTGGCAGCTTTTTTGCTGAATGTACTCATAAACAGGATCATCAATACTCAGCGCCAGCAGATTGCAGTACTTAAAGCATTCGGCTACGCCAACTCAGAAATCGGTCTTCACTATGGTTTTTTTGCCGGACTTATCGTAATAATCGGATCGATTCTGGGCGTACTCTTTGGACTTTGGGCCGCAGGCGGACTTGTCGGGCTTTATGCTGAATACTTTCGTTTTCCCGAACTCAGTTTCAGGCTGCAGCCGGAAATCGTTACGCTGGCTGTGGCCATTGCTCTGACTGCAGCCATGCTTGGCGTGTTCAAGGCTGTGGCCGGGGCGGTGCGCAGTCCGCCCGCTGAGGCCATGCGTCCTCCTATGCCTGAGAGATTTTCCAGGGGCTGGTTTGACCTGCCATTTTGGAACAGGATACTGGATCAGCCGAGCCGGATTATTCTGCGCAACCTTTCCAGACGCCGGTTCAAGTCCCTGATGTCCGTCCTGGGCATCGCTCTTTCAGGTGCCCTCCTGCTTCTTGGCAGTTACCAGTTCGGTTCGGTGAACCATATGCTTGATACCCAATACCGGCTGGTGCAGAAAATGGATATACACCTGGTCTTTACAGACATTGTTCCGGAAAGAGCAGGAACCGAACTGCTGGTGCTGCCGGGGGTGCATTTTGCGGAGGCTTACCGCAGCGTTCCAGTACGCATTATACATGAGCGGATTGATTATCGGACATCAATTATGGGTATGGAAAAAGACCCTGCTCTGCGGGGCATCCTGGACCAGAATCACGCACCGGTTTCCCTGCCTCCGGAAGGCCTGGTCCTCACCGGCTATCTGGCTGAATATCTAGGTGCTTCACCAGGTGACCTTCTCCAGGTTGAAATCCTGGAAGGCCATCGCATGACTCTGACAATGGAACTGGCTGGTGTGGTCTACGAACCTATCGGAGTGGGCGCTTATATGGAGCGCAGGGCTTTGAACCGGATTATGCGCGAAGGACCTGCCATATCCGGAGCCTGGCTGCTCACTGATCAGACCAGGCATCACGAGCTGTTTCAGCGTCTCTGGGAATCCCCTGCAATTGCCGGGATAGGGATCATCCCCCGGGCCGAGGCCAACATCAGGCAGTATATCGAGGATACGGTGCTAATTTTTATGGGAGTGCTGCTTATCATGGCCGGTTCCATCGCCTTTGCCGTTATTTACAATAATGCCCGCATCGCCTTTTCAGAACGGGAGAGGGAGCTGGCCACACTGCGGGTTCTAGGATTCACCAGGGTTGAAATAGCCTGGATTCTGATCGGTGAAATCTTTATCATCACTTTGGCGGCCATACCCCTTGGGTGGCTGCTGGGAACAGGTTTTGCCTACGCAGTGAACCAGGCTATCAGCACGGACCTGTTCCGTCTGCCCTTTGTGCTGGACCGGGAAGTTTTCGCCTTTTCCGCAGCTGGGGTGCTTGTAGCTACCCTGTTGTCCGTGGGATTGATCTCCCGCAGACTGCGCCGCCTGAACATGGTCCTGGCCCTGAAAACGGAATGATCATTTGCGGGCTGTCCAATGTCAAGGCGTGGTCATCAGTGTTTTACAACTGAAAAACTGCTTAGCAGGCGCAAACTTAAAAATCCAGGACCTGCAAAATTTTGTACATAATTATTCTGGATAATTGTTCTGCACCTAACTCATAACCCTTGATACTTAATTCATAATCCCGAAATTTATGAACAGAAAGAAGAAAATAATCACCGTTCTTGCAGGCCTGATGCTTCTTGGCCTGGTTGCAGTGGCTCTCATTCCATCTCCGGTGCCGGTCAGCACGGTCAAAGTTGAAAAGGGCTATTTTGCAGAATATGTGGAAGACGAGGGCTATACCTGGCTTAGGTTTACCTATGCCATGACCACTCCAGTACAGGGATACCTGCACAGAGTGGATCTGGAAGCAGGTGATGAAGTAATGGCAGGTGATGTGCTCTTCAGTTTGGAGCCTCTGCCTGCGCCGGGCCTTGATCCAAGAACGCTGCAGCAGGCCAGGGAAAATCTCGAAGCCGCCGGTGCACGGCTTGAAGCCGCCAGAGCAGAACATGAAAGCAGGCTGAACGAGCTGGAATACGCCCGCAGGGAAGCTGATCGCCATGCTGAACTCTATGAAGAAGAAGTCATCCCGGTATCGGTATTGGACCGGGTGAAAAGAGATCTAAAAATCGCTCAGGCAACGGAAAGGGCTGCCCAGTCAGCTGTAGAGGCTGCCTGGTATGAAAAGGAAAATGCCAGAGCGGTTGTGGAAATTGCTCAGGGTACCCGTCTGGACCGGAAACAGATTCTTGAGGTCAGATCACCTGTTCAGGGAGTGGTTCTGCGCCGGTTGAGGTACCAGGAAGGTTCGGTTACCTCAGGAACAGGCATTCTGGAAATCGGAAATCTCGATGAGCTTGAGGTCCGGGTGGATCTGCTAACAGTTGATGCCGTTAGGGTCAGACCAGGCATGCGGGTTGAATTCATGCGCTGGGGTGGAGAGAAAAAACTTTACGGAAAGGTTCGCCTGGTGGAACCAGCTGGATTCAGAGAGGTATCGGCTCTTGGCGTTGATGAGCAAAGAGTGGCCGTACTGGTGCAAATAGTTTCCCCAAGGGAACATTGGGCGAACCTGGGAAAGGAATACCGCGTCGAGGCCAGATTCATCCTTTGGGAGGATGACGAGGTTGTGTATATACCGACAAGTGCTCTTTTCCGGGAAAACCGGACCTGGAAAGTATTTGTTGTGGAAGACGGACGTGCAATCATCCGTGATGTTGAAATCGGCAGGCGAAGCGGCCTCAGGACTCAGATAATGAGCGGTGTTTTTCCCGGGGAAACTGTTGTCACTCATCCAGGAGACAGGGTCAGGGACGGTGTGCGGGTGGAAACAGAACTGGAAACCAGCTAGTTTTCATCCGGAAACGGTTCTTTTTCCTTTTGGCTGCGTCAATCTGCACAATTCTTCGTCAACGTATTAAGATACGCCTCCTCATAATTGCTTGATTT
>PUMA01000181.1 GCA_003551155.1 Desulfonatronospira sp. | reverse complement strand
CTCCCGATTTCAGCAAAGAGCCGTTTTCTTCCATGTCTGCCGCGCGTATCGCCGGTGCGCCCGGCGACGGAATCGCTCCGGAAGGTTTTCATGCCACTTCAAATCATCCCGAATACGTCTGTATTGAACGGGGTAGTTGGGTCCTGGTCAGGGAAAGCCGCATGGATTGCGTTATTGTCCGTCGTGGGGACAGCCTGGAAGTGCTTGAGCCGCGAAGGCTTGCCCGGGGTGACCAGGTTGTGCTGGGCAGGACCGAGAACGGTGAAGACGGAGTATTCGTCCATACTGAAGGTTTTGACACAGGCAAGATCTCAACCCCGGACAAGTTTTCCTTTCGCATCAGGGGAACCCGGGAGACTCCTTTTTCCAAAAGCTATGATGCCCTTTACGATCTGCTGCGCCATGACCGGGAGCACGGGTATATCGTCTGGGTGCTGGGTCCGGCGGTTGCCTTTGACCAGGACAGCCGCAGGGCCATGCAGGGGCTGATCCGGGATGGATTCTGCCACGTGCTGCTGGCCGGAAACGCCCTGGCTGTTCATGACCTGGAAGCAGCCATGTTTCAGACCGGACTCGGCCAGGATATATATACCCAGGAGCCTGTCCGGCATGGACACTATCACCATCTGGACGTTCTGAACACTGTCTGCCGGTGTGGGTCCATCAGGGAAACCATCCGGGAAATGAAGATCAGTGACGGGATCATGTACACCTGTGAAAAATTCAGGGTGCCCTATGTGCTGGCCGGTTCCATCCGGGACGACGGCCCCCTGCCCGAGGTCATGGCTGATGTTTATGCGGCCCAGGACGCCATGCGCCTTCATGCCAAAAAAGCCACCACTGTGGTGGCAATGGCCACCCAGCTGCACTCAATAGCCTTCGGAAACATGACTCCCGGCTACCGGGTCATGGAAAACGGCCTGGTGCGGCCTGTATATTTCTACATTGTGGACATCTCCGAATTCAGCGTGGACAAGCTGGCCAACCGCGGATCCATCCAGGCCACTGCAGTGGTGACCAATGTGCAGGATTTCATTGTCAACCTGAGCAGAAATCTTATGCATCCGGAAGCGAATCCGTAGCCAACAGGAGAAATTTCCCGGCCGTTGCTGTCATTCACCACAAATAGGGCCGGAACCAGAAGACAATAAAACTGCGTGAGACCTTTTCAGAGCGAAACCGGCCAGGCAAGATTTGCCTGGAAAAAAGCTGTTTGCAGGGTATCAGGTGAAGATTGATGCATGTCCGGGACGAGCACAATACAGCTGGGGGCAGAAGGCATCAAGAAGCGTGTCATCCATGTCGCAGCCGTAAAGTTCCAGCTTGGAAAAGGCCATGGTTTCAGGAAGATAGCGGCCATACATTTTTACTGGCAATTCCTGAACATCCACAGTGGGCGAGGATGCCAAAGCCAGGAGATAATCCACAAGATAGGCGGCATTCTGTGCGATGGGCCCGCTGTATGTCCGGCGTTCCCTGAGCCGCAGCACCCGGAGTTCATGAATGCACCGGCCGAATTCAGATTCCATGAGTTCATCATATGTGGTCAGGATGATTTCCACTCTGACCCGTCCGGCTCCCTGTCTCACGTAGTCCTCCACCCCGGTGCTGATTTCGCCGGGGTCCAGGCCACGCCTGGCTGCTGCAGACCAGTCTACCCTGTCCAGGCGCGCTGTCAATTCTCCGGGAGGGGGCAGTTCAATGTCTACCAGCAGGTTCACAGCCCTGTAGTCGCCGGTGTGCTCCTCGATTTCCACTATGTCCATATCCGGTTCCAGGCGCACAATGCCGGCGAAACTGTCGATGAGTTCCTGTTGGCAGATGACCTTGAACCCGAGCAGGTCGTTGAGGGCCATGGACCGGCTGTCAATGTGCACGTCCCTGTCTTTAAAGCGGCGGGCTATCTTTGCCTCGGCCTGGACAAAATCATCGCGCATGTCTTCCTGGGAGCTCTCTAGCTGTTCAATTGTCACACCCAAGGCCGCTGCCCGCTGCGCAGACACATGTCTTGCTTCAGCCCTTATTTCCTGGAAAAGGGCATCCACAAGCCGGAAGGATACTTTTTCAGCTATCCTGAATATCTGCTTGATCCGGCCGGCTGCCACCAGGCGCTGCTCCGGGGTGGTGAGCAGGATTACATCGATGGGCAGCCGGGGGAAGAAATATTCAGGGTTTTCCTGAAAGATTCGCGCCAGATGACGGTTCCGGGCACTGTGATGCGGCAGGTAGCGGATAATACGTTCACGCAGCACCTGTTTCCGGCGTACTCTTTCCATCTGCAGGTTCGCCTGGAAAAGCTTTTCCAGAAAATTGATCATGCGATCAACCACCACCGAAGAGATGGCGCTTTCGTATAAAAATATCCTGGAGACCGTTTTTCCGTCTTCAGGACGGAAGTCATCATTCATCCAGCGCAGGGCCAGATGGAAAAGCTCGTCTCTATGGGTCATGGAGGTTATGTACATGATTGCCGCCTTGCAGGCCTGGATTGTCATCAGGAATAGAAGCCGGTCTTTTACAGGAACAAGAAGGTTCATGTGCAGCTGATCACTCTGCAGCTCCTATCAGGGTGCCGACCCGGGATTTTCATGGAATTCAAATGACAGAGCCTTTTTGATCCGTCTTATGTTTTCTCTCAGTCTTCCGGCACTGCGTGAGCCTGTAAACAAAATGACGTAGGCATAACTATAGCTGTCCTGTTCAGCAAGGTCCATCTCTGAAAGCCTCATTCCCCGGGAGACCAGGACATGGACCATGGTGCCGGGATATTCTTTTTCCACAGCCTGTATCTCCTGCACGGAAGGTACTCTGCTAACCAGTGCATCCTGGAAACGGCGCAGAAATACCTTGGCTGCGCAGGCGAACTGCCCCTGTCCCGGACTCCAGGCGGGACTGCGGTTCAATGCCAGTTCCACCAGGACCCGGTGATGGGGAGTGCCGTCCACCTTTTCAAAGATGTCTCCGTGGGACTGTGATATGCGCGGATTTATCTCCAGTATCCAGATATGGTCCCTTTTGCTGTCCCAGAAGAATTCCATGTTGAAGGCCGAGTGATCAAGGCCGATTTCAGAAAGTACGTTTTCGGCGATACGGGCCATTTCCTGTATGACCCGGCGGGGGAGGGCGGATGGATACTGATAGCGGGAAAAGCTCGAACCGTTGGGGTAGCGGAAGGAATCCACCACTCCGTATACCTGGATCCGGCCTCCATGCACAAAGCCTTCCAGGGTACACTGCCTTCCCCGCATGAACCCCTCCACCACACAATGGTTGCCCCCGATGCGGGCTATTTCTTCAGGCAGATCTGCATAGCTCATAAAGTCGTTGAAGGCATTGCCCATTTCAGCGATGCCGGAGCGGATTTTTTTTATTGCCCGCACCAGTTCTCTGTGGCTGCGGATGCGGAAGCCCAGATAAGAAGAATGCGACTTTACCGGCTTGATCCAGTAGGGATAAGCCACCTGAATTGAGTTTACGGCCTGATCATCGAATGGATCAAGGCTCTGGAAAACCGGCACCTGTTCCGGGGCGGCTCGTTTCTGAAGGATCCGGCTCCAGTACTTGTGTTCACAGCCCACAACGGCTTCCACCGAAGTAGCAGTAAGTCCCAGACGTCTGCAAAGGATGGGCACCATGAGGCTCACCGGGAAATCCCAGTAGCCGATGATTCCGGCAACAGGGCGGGGATGGGCGCGCAACCGCTTTTCTGCAGCATTCAGGGCGGCATGCACGTCGTAATCTTCACTGGAGGTGACAGACTCCATATCCAGCAGAGGATAGATATTGATACGTGAACCGGTATCCAGAGCCTCGAGCTTGGTTCGGTTGAAGTCATCCAGGCCCAACACGAAAAGATCAACAGATTCTTCATTTTCGGACATGTGATTTAATCATCCTTTTGAGAAAGCTGGCAGCAGCAGTCCTGTGCACAGAAAGTGGACACATCTGCGGCAGGATTTTCAGCAGGGCTATATTTCTGCTATGTATTCTTCCTTGTCGATCTTAAAGCTCAAGATATCAAGTACACTGTCGTATTTTTCCAGCAGATCCGATCCGTCCTTGCCTCCGATGATGATATTGGCCAGTTCGTAACTGTAGCTGTCCTGCAGGGCCAGAAGCTCCGAGAGCCTGTCACCCTGCCTGACCAGAATTTTCATCTGTGTCCCGGGGAATTTTTCCCGGACCTTTTCAAGCTGTCCCTGGTCAGGCACCTGAATTCCCCGTCCATCTTCAAAGGTTCTGACCATGAAATGTCCGGCAACGCTGAAGGGGCCGTTTCTTTCCATGATCCGGGGCTTTCTGCCAAGGCAGAGATCCACCATGATGGACAGATGGGAATGGCCGTGTACCTTGGCGAAAAGGTCCGTATGCGCCTGAGATATCCTGGGATTTATTTCCAAAAGGTATACCTGCTGCGCGGTCTGGTCGTAGAAGAACTCGATATTAAAGGGCGAATTGTCCATTTCGATACGGGTCATGGCCTTTCTGGCCGTGTCCATGATCTTGTGCTGAATTTCCAGGGGAAGTATGGATGGATACTGGTACCTGGCAAAGGAAGGGCTGATATTTTCCTGGACGGAATCCACGATCCCGTATCCCACTATCTCCCCGTTAAAGCTGTAGCCTTCCAGGGTGCACTGCAGGCCCCCAATGGGGGATTCAGCCAGGCAGCTCTCATGCATATGGGCTATTTCATAAGGCACCCGGGCATAGTTCTGCAAAAGATACCTGAATGGTTCATCAATAAGGCCTATGCTTTTTCTGATCTTGTCCGTAGCCTCCCAGTACTCCAGTTCGTCATTGATCCTGAAAGACAGAAAAGATTTGAATGATTTAATGGGTTTGATCCAGCAAGGGGGGAGAAGGCGGAGCTTTTCAAAGCCGTGTTCGTCAAAAGGATCAAAAGGCTGAAACATGGGGATATGCTCGGGGATTGCCTCTTTTTGCTCCAGGCGGCTCCAGTACTTATGCTCGCATCTGAGCACGCTCTCCAGGCCGGGACCGGGGAGTCCGAAGCGCCCGGCCAGGATCGGGACCAGAACAGTGCCGGGGAAATCGTAATATGTAGCCACCCCGTCAATAGAACCCTCAAAGGACTCCATTCTAACCACGGCTTTGTCTATAAGGTGCTTCATGTCATAGGAATGGACATTTCTGATGTCTGATATGTCCAGGGCGGCGTGAAAATCGCATTCCGCAGCCTGGGGAAGCTGCTGCAGAAGTTGCTTGTTGAATTCGTCCAGGCCGACAATAAAGATATTCTTTTTAGGCATTAGGTAAGCTCCAGAGTCATGGTATTTGAATTTTTCACTAACAGACGGTATATAACTTGATTGATACGTCTAAACCATCTGCCTGGGGATGTTTTCATCCCAGCTCTTGCTGAAGATCCTGGCGTCTCCTTCAAAGGCGTCCAGGGTGGCCGTGATCTTGAAATGCGTTCTGGTGGAGGTTAGCACTGTCCTGGTCACGGTTGAGAGCTCCATGTCGTTTCTTTTAAAGCTCCTTTTGGAAACCACCTCTCCCCGGACTGTATCGTAGTTGTTGCTGGAGTAGGAGAAAATCTCACGGACATCTTTCTGGACCGCAAGGTTAATGTGTTCCAGAAGCATTCTGGCGTCATTGTTGACCACGTTGACCTTGACCGTGTTGTCGGCCAGGTTGTGGATCACGGTCCACTCCCTTTTCGCCGGGACCAGCAGGGTGGTTTTTATGCCCTTGAGCGGGGGAGGGGGATCAAAAGGCGCCAGGGTTTGATCCAGTCTGGAAGGCTCTCTTATGGGCAGGATGAGCCGGGAGCTTCCCGGATAAAGGGATAGTTTCACCGGTTCAGGGGAAGGCCAGGCCACAGGCCAGTAGGAAGTGGACACCGAGAGCCTGATCCTGTGTCCTGCAGGAAAACTCTGGGCGATGAAGTTCATGGGAACCTTGACCAGGTATTTCTGGTCCGGCTCCAGTTCTTCCGGGGATTCATGGCTGTTGCTGTGAGTCAGGTTCAGGAGGCCGAAGGTGACCCTGGTGCCTCGGCCGTCCTCGCCTATGTCCGAGAGTCTTACCGCGACCATGGCCTGGGGTTTGCTGGAAGAGAGTTCCAGCACTGCCAGGGGCCTGCCCAGGATCTCGGTCCTTTTTTTCAAAGGGGCGGTCTCGAAGACCAGGGCCCCGCCGTCCTCTTCGCGCTGGTCCCAGGGCAGGTCGGTGGATTCGGAATATGAACACCATTTGCCGCCGAAAAGTCCAACGCTCAACGGACTCTGGATGTCCATTCTCCAGCCGCATGTGTCCGGGTCGGCTTCTCTGTCCAGCCCGTAAGATGTAATGATCAGCTCCTGGCTTTTTATTCCGGTGGAGGGCCATGTTTTCTCAGCCACCCATCTGCCGGGCCTTTGAGGCACCAGGGGAGAGACCGTATCCTGCATCCAGACCCGGAGCAAAGGCTCGTCCATGGTTCCTGTTTCCGTGCCTTTGAGCCATTTGTCCCACCACCTGAGGCATTCCCCAAGAAAGTCGATCTCCGGACCCAGCTCACCCATGTGGGGATATTTATGTCCCCAGGGTCCCACAAGACCTTTGACCGGGGAGGAAAGGTTCTCAAGCAGCCTGAAAACCGTGTTGGAATAGCCGTCGGCCCATCCGCTCACCGCGAATACAGGCACCTGGATGGCGCTGTAGTCCTCACAGATGGAGGCGTGTTTCCAGTAGGAATCTTTTTTCTGGTGACGCAGCCAGTTTTTAAGCCACAGTCCGCTTCCTTCCAGCCTTTCCATCCACATGTCCTTCCATCTTTTTCCGGCGATTTCCGGGTCAGGAGGACAGGAATTGTAGGCGAACATGGTAGAGGCCCAGGAAAGCTGATCAGTCAGGAGGCAGCCGCCCATGTAGTGGATGTCGTCGGCATACCTGTCATCCGAGGAACACACCGAGATCACGGCTTTCAACTGTGGAGGCTGCAGGGCCGCAATCTGCAGGGCATTGAATCCGCCCCAGGAAATGCCCATCATGCCCACCCGGCCGTTGCACCAGGGCTGAGAGGCTATCCAGCTCAGGAGTTCCACTCCGTCGTCCAGTTCCTGCTTCAGGTATTCGTCCCTGAGTACTCCTTCCGAGTCACCGCTTCCGCGCAGGTCCGCCCGGATGCAGGCATATCCGTGCCCGGCAAAAAAACCGTGTATCTGGGAATCACGCTTGGCCTTGATGTCTCTTTTCCTGTAGGGTATGTATTCTAATATGGCCGGTGCAGGCTTTTTCCTGGCTGATTCAGGCAGCCAGATCTTGGCTGCTATCCTGCACCCGTCGCTCATGGGTATCCAATGATTTTCAATTACATGGAACCGGTCAGTCTTGACCATGCTTTTCTCCAAGGCATCAGAGGTCACAACAGTTGCAAAACTATTCTTGGCCGTGAAATAAAACCGGGCATAGTTTCGGGCAAAAAACTTTCAACCGCGCGGTTTCAAATGGGTTGTGAATCTCAAGCGTATCGCGCCGTTATAAAGGAGCTTCAGGCCTTGTCAAGCAGGAAAGGGTCTTTTATTGCAGATTAAGGAGTTGATAATGATGGAAAAGTCCAACGCATTGTTTTGAAAAATATATGCAGCTCTTCACCATCATAACCACAGGCCCAGAGGGTCATAGCTTGCTGACTATTTAGGATTTATAAAAAAAACAGCAGGTTAACAAAGGAACACTTGCTCCGGCTCTGCAGTGATGCAGGGCGTCTGGGCCATCGAACAGAGCTTGCCAGGTTTTAAGAAGAATTGCTACGTCTCCTGGTAAGAAAAAAGGAGAAGCAATCCATGAGCGAAAACAAAGACGAATATGTCCGGAAGCTGGAAGCAAAAATGGATGAGCTCAAAGCGGATATGGACGGGCTGGCCGCAAGAGCTGAACAGGCAGAGGGGGAGGCCAGAAAAAAATACCAGCAGGAGATTAAAAATCTGAAAGCCAGGCTAAGGGAGCTGGAAGAAAAGCTTGCTTCGGCCCAGGATGCTGATGATGCCGGCTGGGAGGATCTCAAGCAGGGCCTGGGCAAGTCCTGGGAAACCTGGAAAAAGAGCTTTTCCAGGGCCAAAGAGGAATTTGAGAAGGCTTACCGGGAAGGCCCCAAAAAATAAACATTCACCCGGTTTCTGGCCTGATCCGGGACTTCGGGTCCCGGATCAGGCCCAGTGTCTGCGGGCGCGGAACATGGATGCAATGAGGTGCAGGCACAGGACCAGGGCCACAATATATCCCGCCGTACCCAGCAGGGGATGTCCCCAGAGCATGGGACCGGTATCGGCCACGAATATCAGGCTTGATCCCAGAAACAGGGCCGCTGTTATAATCCCTGTCACCAGCCGGTTGACCACCTTTTCCAGGGTGGCCTGCATTCCTTCCAGATTTTCATGCTGAAAGCGAATGGCCAGCTGACCCTGGTCCAGCTTGGAGATAATGGCCATGACCTGCCTGGGCAGTTCGTTCTGGAAGCGCAACAGGTACCTGAAGTTTTTATACAGCCCCTTGAGCAGGTTTTCCGGCCGGAAACGTTCCCTGCCTATTCTGCGCAGGATGGGCTCAGCCTCGCTGACCACATCCAGCTCCGGGTGCAGCATCTTGGCTGTCTGCTCGGCAGTGATCAGGGACTTGATCATGATGGACAGGTCTGTGGTCAGGACTCTGCCGTGGGCCCGCAGGGAGGGGGTCAGCTCCAGCAGGAGCTGGCCCAGGTTTATATCTTTCAGGGGCATGCGGGTAAAATGGCTTATCACTTCCAGGACATCGTTCTGGAGGGCATCCCGGTTTACATTTTCTTTCCCCGAGGTAAAGGCCAGCAGGATCTCGGTGACCTCGTCCACATCATTGTCTACCACCGCAGCTATGAGGTCGATGAGCTCAAAGCGCATCTTGGGCGTCAGCCGGCCCACCATGCCCCAGTCCATGATGACCAGGTTCTGGTCATCGTCAATGAGGATATTGCCCGGATGCGGGTCGGCATGGAAAAAGCCCTGCTCCAGCACCTGGCGCAGGGTGAAATTGAGGCCGCGCCGGGCCAGGTCCTGGGGATCTTCCAGACGGGAGAGATCCAGGTGTTTCATCTTGGTTCCCCGGCAAAGCTCCATGGCCAGCACCTTTTTTGAGCAGAAATCAGGGAATGCTTCAGGTATCCTGATCCTGTCTTCTTCGCTCAACTGCGAGGCAGCTACCTGCATGTTGCGCATTTCATAGGTGAAATTGAGCTCGGAGAGGATCAGTTTTCTCAAGCGCTTAACCAGCTCGGGCAGGTTGTAGACCTTGAAGTACTCCATGCGTCCATCCAGCTGCACCGCGATTTTTTCCAGGATATCCATGTCGTTTTTTATGGTTTCCGCAATCCCGGGGCGCTGGATCTTCAGGGCAACTTCCCGGCCGCTGTCCCTGAGCCGGGCCCGGTGCACCTGGGCCAGGGAGGCGGCGGCAAGGGGGGTGGATTCTATCTCGGAAAACACCTGGTCCAGGGGAACCTGGAAGCCTTCCTCCAGGACTTTCTGGATTTGATCAAAATTCTCTGCAGGAACGTCGTCCTGCAGTTTGCTCAATTCGTCCATCAGACCCCTGGGAACCAGATCCGCCCTCTGGGAGAGGATCTGGCCGCATTTGATGAAAGTGGGTCCCAGTTCTTCCAGGATCTTGCGCACCCTCTCCCATGTGTGCAGGTCTTCATGTCTGGGCCTGACCTTTTTCAGATATCTGGCCCCGGGTATTTCCAGGCGCTCGACAATGTCCTGAAAACCGTATCTGACCAGGATGGTCGTTATTTCACGAAAGCGGCCCAGATGAGCTATTGATTTTATGTCCATTCGGCATCTCCTTGGGTTGGATGTTGGCAAAAAAGGATTTGAGGATTGGGTCCGCCCCTGACCCGGAATAAATGACTGCTGTGCGAAGCCGGTTTCAGGCAGGCTGGAGCTGGGGCGGACCAAGGCTTTCAGGCTGGGCGCCCTTAACGAAAAACAGGACGGAATAAGTCCATGGATTACTTGAAACGCTCCCGGGCGGACTTGATGGCCTGGGCCATGGACTCAACAGCCATCTCCACTCCCGACTTAAGATCCTCCCAGGCATCCCCTCCGGCTTCCTGGAGTTTTTCCATTTTTTGTCGGGCCTCATCGCGGTGTTTTTTTAGTTCTTCCACCTGCTCCAGGTACTCTTTTCTGGCTTCTGCTTCGGTCTGCTCGGCCCTGGCATGCAAACGGTCAATCTCAGCGTTCCACTCGTCGATTTTGGCCTTAAGCTTCTGGACAAACGCATCTCTTTTTTCACTCATGACAACCTCCATGGTTTGATAGTGCTGCAGGTTAGGGCAAAATTCAGGACAATCCTCTGTATTTGCAAAACTTTTATATGTTGAGGACCCAGAAAGCAACCTTAGACATTTTTTATGCTTCACAGCATATCTCGGTTGCATTATCAGAGTTTCGTGCCGGGTATTGTATTCTTTTTAAGACCTGAAACCGGACTGGACCTGAAGCCCTCGGCCGTCCAAGCATTTTTCAGCCCTTGACCGTCTGCAGGTTTTCAGGTCATGCTGCAGCCTTGAGCTGCCTGCTGTACCAGGGGCCGAGGCAGCAAACATCTGAAAAGGAGCCGGTGTAATGAAAATTCCGCGCTGCATGAGCACTCAACACCCGGACAATGTTTCCGCCCCCTTCTTCTCGGCCACTGCCGTACTGGCAGGGGAGGAAGAAATCCGGGAGGCCTACTATGCCTTTTCCCATCTTGGCTGCGATGAGCAGATGTGGGACGTGGAAGGCAAGGAAATCGATACTTATGTGGTCAAAAAGCTGCTCTCCTATTATCCGGAGTACTTCCGCAAAAACATACTCGGCCAGGACCTGCGCATAACCCTTCGCGTACCCAACCCCATGGTGGAGAAGGCCGAGGCCAAGATCCTGCTTGAGACCCTGGAGAGCATTCCGCGTTCGTACGACGCAGCCCGGCTTTTCTACGGCCGCGATGTTGTGCCCATCTTTGAGGTTATCCTGCCCATGACCACCTCGGCCAGGTGCATAGACCGCATCTATTACTTCTACAGAGATCACATCATCGGCCGGCAGAATGTCCGCTTTGGGGAGAACGACATCACCATTGCCGAGTGGCTGGGTGAATTCTATCCTCCCTCCATCCAGGTCATTCCGCTGTTCGAAGATGTACCGAACATGCTCAGGGTCAGGAAGATCATGGAGGAGTATCTGGCGGGAAAGAAGATCCAGGATCAGCGGGTGTTTCTGGCGCGGTCGGATACAGCCATGAACTTCGGCCTTGTTTCGGCGGCACTTGCGAACAAGATCGCCCTGGCGCAGTTCGATGAACTTTCGGCCAGGACCGGGGTGCGCATTCACCCCATCCTGGGCATGGGATCAGCGCCTTTCCGCGGGGGACTAACCCCGGGCAGCGCCGAGAGGGTGGGCCGCGAATACCCCAGCGTGGTTACCTTCACCATTCAGTCGGCCTTCAAGTTCGATTATCCGGTCAACGAGGTGAGGGCCGCGTGCGAACATCTCAAGGGCCGCACTGCAGGACCTGCATCGCCCATGGATACTGAAAGGGCCCTGTCCGTAATCGAGCGCTACAGCGAGGCTTATCGAGGACGCATTCTGGAACTGGCGCCGCATATCTCCCGCATGGCCGGTTTTGTTCCCCCGCGTCGCGCCCGCAAGCTGCATATCGGTCTTTTCGGCTATGCCCGCGATCTGGGCAAAATCAGGCTTCCCCGAGCCATCTCGTTCACCTGTGCCCTGTATTCCCTAGGAATGCCTCCGGAACTGATCGCGTTCGATGCCCTGAGCAAAACAGACCTGGCATTCGTTCTTGAAGCCTATCCCTCTTACAGGGCTAAAATTGAATATGCCATGGGCTTTACGGATTTTGACGGGCCTTTAATGACTGCATCACTGCGCAGTGCACTGAATGCGTCCGGTTTTGGATGTAATGCCTGCAGGGATCATCTGGACATTGTCCGCAGGCTCGGCCGCGCCATGGACAGCAGCGATTCGGTCCAGGCCAGGGATCTGGTATTGAGGGCTGCCCTGCTGCGCGGCTTTCTTGGGTAGCCTGCAGTGGAACTTTTGTGCTGGAAGCCTGTTTCACCGGTTTTGGGGTCTTTACCGTCAGCCGGCTCTGGGGATAGCGCTTTCAAGCATTCCGTGGATGAGGTTTGATCACGATAAGCTTGCTTCCGGCAAGGAACCGTGAGAATAAAGATCAGGAACAGAGGGACAGTTGAATTTGAGCCTGCCGGGAATCCGGCAGCCGTATCTTTGAGGTGAGGGATATGAAACACAATATGGTCATAATCGGGGCAGGACCCCGCGGCACCTACTGTTTCCGGCGCCTGGCCATGGCCCTTGCGGACAGGCCACTCAAAAAAGAAGTTCATATTCATGTAATAGAAAAATCAGGAAGCTTCGGCGGAGGCGGAGTCCACAGCGTCAAGCAGCCCCATTACCTGCTGCTGAATACCGTTGCCAGCCAGATCACCGCTTTTGGTGATGATGACAGCCAGGCACGTGCTTCCTCGTCCAGGAAGACGCTTTACGGCTATCTGCAGGAACAGGGCTACTCCATCGGCCCCAACGACTTTCCGCCCAGAGCCCTCCATGGCTGGTACCTGGCTGAATGTTTTGACTGGACCGAACAGAATCTGCCTGAGAAGGTCTTTCTTCACCGCCACAGCTCGGAAGCCCTGGATATCGTCTGTTCCGGAGATACACCGACAGTTTATCTGGATGACAATACAGCCATACACGCCCGGGAGATCATTCTGCTCACCGGCCATTCAATAAACAGGATAATACCCGGCTCCATCGAGGATTCGTGTAATCAGTTCGCAGAAGTCCAGAAGCAGAGAGGAAGGCCTGTTTCCTACCTTCATCTGGCCTATCCCATTCCTGAAAAGCTTTCGCACATACAGGCAGGTCAGACAGTCTATGTCATCGGCATGGGCCTTACTGCCACAGACGTGATCAAGGGCTTCACCTATGGCCGCGGCGGAGTTTTCAGATCCGGCGAATACATACCAGGCGGGAGCGAACCGCACATCATCATCGGCTCCAGGCTGGGACTTCCTTACTGCGCACGCGGATTCAACCAAAAAACCGAACAGTACCAGGGCAGAATATTTTCCCGTGATCTTGTGCACAGGATGAAACAGGACAAAAGCAAGATTGACTTTGAAAAGGAGCTTTTGCCCCTGATCCTGCAGGAAATGGAATACGTGTATTATAAGACCCTTGCCGGGGATGATTTTGCTCAGCAGTACCTGGAGTGCAGAGATTCCTCCCAGCGGCAGGTTCTGGTGGAAAACAGGTTTGATGCAGAAGACCGCTTCTGCTGGCAGGATCTGGAAAATCCCCTGTGGCGGCTTGAAGCTCAAAGAACCCCTGGTAGCCCTCTTTTTGCATCCATGAAGGAATACACAGACTTTGTAATGGATGAGATCCGGAATGATCTCCGTGAAGCCGGCAGGGGAAACATGCGCAGTCCCCTGAAAAACGCCGTGGATTCAGTGCTGCGGGATCTCAGAGATGTATTGAGATACGCCGTGGATCACGGGGGGTTGACCGCTTCTTCTCATGGATACCTGAAAAAAAGATTCGAACGCACCAATAACCGAGTCGCTGTGGGTCCTCCCATTCAGAGCGTGCAGGAACTGCTGATCCTGGCAGACCAGGGGCTTGTTTCCTTTTCCGGCCCTTCTCCCCGGATCGGTTTTAATGAACAAGACGGAATCTTTGAAATATCCAGTCCCGAGGTTCCCGGCTCCAAAAGGCAGGTTCACCACATTATCAATGGCCGTATCCACAGCGTGGACAATAAAAATGATACCTCGTCTCTGATTCAGAACATGTTCAGGCGCGAAATGATCCGCACATATACCAATGCCGATGACACCGGGACCCTGGAGACGGGCGGGCTGGATGTCACCAGGGATTTTCACCTCATGGACAAGAACGGCCGGCCCCACCCCCATATCTGTGCCCTGGGAATTCCCGTGGAAGGCAAACTGTGGTTCAATGCAGCTGACGCCCGTCCTGACGTCAATTCCAATGCCATCACCCAGCTCAGCAGCTGGGCCAGGAGCGCGGTATCAAGAATGCATGAGCAGGAGCAATTATTTAGCTGACCATGGCCTTCCTGAACAGCGGGCTATCAGTCGGCATCCCTGAATGAACGGAGCAAAGCTGCCCAGTAAAAAAACAGGGTACTGCCCATGAAAGTTTTGTATATTGCTGCAGAATGCAAACCCTTTTCCAAGACAGGCGGCGTAGGAGATGTAGCTGGAGAGCTTCCTGCTGCACTGAAGGCAGAGGGGATTGATATAGAGATCATCACCCCCTGCTACGGCCACACACTCAGGGGCTCTCCTGTGCTCCCGGGGGCCCGGTCCGTCAGGGAACTGGCCATTGAATTCCACGGTGTGCAGGAGCATGTGAACATCCTGCATACCAGAGTGAAGGACGTTCCTGTCAATCTGGTGAAGAATTCCACCTATTTTGAGAAGGACTACTCCAGGGATTCAGGCAAAGCCACATTTGAAGACATGTATCTCTTCAGGAATGACTATTCATCTCCCTATGTCAGCAGAGGCGAGATTCCCTTTTACGATGACGCCTTCAGGTTTTCCTTCCTTGCTGAAGCCTGTATTCCCCTGATTGAGGAAAAGGCGCCGGATATAGTGCATGTGAATGACTGGGTGTCCGGATATCTTATGGCTTTGTTGAAGAGCAGGGAAATGCCCCAGAAGAGGGTGCTCACCATTCACAACGCAGGCTATCAGGGCAATATCCACCGGCGGCTGATCCGGGGCTGGAATATGGAGCAGGTGGCTGATCACCAGGAGCTGGGTCCTTTGTTTGCCGATCCGCGCCCGGAATGGGAAAGCGTCAACTGTCTGCGGCTGGCAATGGAACTCGCCCACAGGACAAACACGGTAAGCCCCACATACAAGAGTGAGCTCACCCGGCCCCGGGATCAGTCCCGCTATTTCGAGGGGGGCCAGGGCCTGCATGAGGTGACTGCCCGCCTTGACAGCCTGGGCATGATGTATGGCATCCTCAACGGATTTGAATACGGGTTCCATCCTGACGAATCACGGTTTGAGGCACTGCTCAGGGAAAAGGCCGGGATGAAGGCGAAGCTGGCCAGAGACTTTCCTGACCCGGCAGGCTTTCTTCTCGGCTTTGTCGGACGGGCGGTGGAACAGAAGTTCAGGCTTCTGGCTGAAGAGCTTGACGGCACAAGCGTCCTGGAACACATACTGGCCCTGCCCGGGGTGAATGTGGCTGTGCTGGCAACCGGAGAGAAGAGATATGAGGATTTCCTCACAGGATTGTCAGGCTGGCCCAACCTGTGCGCGGATATTGCCTTTGATGCGGCCAGGGCCAGGCAGATCAGCCTGGGTTGCGACTTGTTTCTCATGCCCAGTCTTTTTGAGCCCTGCGGGATCGCCCAGATGGAATCCCTCAGCTGCGCCACGCCTCCCCTGGTGCGCTGGACCGGGGGACTGGCTGACACAGTGAAACCGCATACTCAGGCCAAGGGCACCGGTTTCGGCTTTGACGGCTCCACCCGCAGGGAAGTGCTGCAGAACCTGATCAGCTGTGTCAGGGAGGCACTTGAACTTTACAAAAACCACAAAAAGCGTTTTCATGCACTGCAGCTGAACGGTTTCCGGGAAAGATTCCTCTGGGCCTCATCAGCGGGTGAATACATAGAAAAGATCTACGGCCCGGTCATGGACCGGGCATAATTCTCAGGATACCCGGAAGGACCGTCTTTCAGGGCGCATCGAGTCCGGGCAATCCTGGCCGGGCTGCATAAGTGCAGCCCTGCAGTGATGTCCGGGGGCTTAAGACCGGCGCATGTCCTGAAACTGTGTGGAGTGCATGCCGGTAATGCAGCAGACATGTGCTGCAGATGCAACATATCTGAAAAGGGAGGTTTTAATGGAATACCTACGCAGGGCAGGGCTGCAGGCAGCCAGGCCTCTGGCTGAGCTGGTGGATGGCGAGATGGCTCCTGGAACCGGCGTTGATCCTGACGACTTCTGGCAGGCCCTGGAAAAAATCGTTCTGGAATTCGGGCCGGCCAATGCCCGGCTGCTGCAGAAGAGGCAGGAACTGCAGGAGTCCATTGACCGGTGGCACATGGAAAGGAAGGGAAAGGAGCATGATCCTGAAGCATACAAATCCTTTTTATACGATACTGGGTATATTGAGCCTGAAGGAGAGGATTTCACCATAGAGACGGAGAATGTGGACCGGGAAATATCCTCCATTCCCGGACCTCAGCTTGTGGTGCCGGTGGACAATGCCCGTTATGCCCTGAATGCGTGCAACGCCCGGTGGGGGAGTTTCTATGATGCACTTTACGGAACTGATGTCATTCCTGCGATCAAAGGTGCGGAAAAAGGACAGGAATACAATCCGGTGCGCGGGGCCATTGTTGTCCATTCCGCAGCAGCATTCCTGGACCGGGCTGCTCCTCTCGAGGTGGGCTCGTATAATGAGGCTGCAGGTTTTGAGCTGACAGCCGGATCAGGGCTGTTTGAGCTGCTGGTGAGCCTCAAGGACGGAAAAGTTGTCCGGCTCAGGGAACCCCGGCAGTTTGCCGGCTATGCCGGGAAAAAGAACAGCCTGGAAGCAATTCTGCTCTGCAATAACAGGCTCCACATGGAAATCAGCATAGACCCTCAGGATCCCGTAGGCCGGAACCACCCGGCCGGAGTCAGTGATGTGGTACTGGAGGCGGCCATAACCACTATTCTGGATTTGGAGGATTCAGTGGCTGCAGTGGACACCATGGACAAGGTCCTAGTCTACCGCAACCTTCTGGGTCTGTTCAAGGGCGACCTGGAGACTTCATTTGAAAAGGGGGGCAGGCTGGTCAGGCGCGTGCTCAAGCCGGACAGACACTACATTTCCCCTCAGGGCAAAAACTTTCAACTGCCTGGGCGCAGCCTGATGCTGGTGCGCACTGTGGGCCACCTGATGACCACGGATGCTGTCCTGGATTCCCGGGGCCGGGAAATTCCCGAAGGCATCCTGGACACCCTGATCACCTCCCTGGCAGGCCTGCATGACCTGAAAGGCACAGGCAGGTACCGCAACAGCCGCTGCGGAAGTCTGTACATTGTAAAGCCCAAGCTGCACGGACCAGAAGAGACCTCATTTACCTGCGATCTTTTTGCCAGGACGGAAGAGCTTCTTGGTCTGCCCGGTAATACTGTTAAAATCGGGGTAATGGATGAGGAGAGACGCACAAGCCTCAATCTCAAGGAATGCATCCGGGCGGCCCGGGAAAGGATCATTTTCATCAACACCGGCTTTCTGGACCGCACCGGGGATGAGATACACACCGGCATGGAGGCTGGAGCAATGGTGCGCAAAGGCGACATGAAAAAAGAACCCTGGATGCAGGCCTATGAGGATCAAAACGTGGACGTGGGCCTGGCCTGCGGATTCAGCGGGCGGGCCCAGATAGGCAAGGGTATGTGGCCCAAGCCTGACGAGATGCTGGAAATGGTAAGGGACAAGCTGGCCCATCCCCTGGCCGGGGCCAGCTGCGCCTGGGTGCCTTCGCCGGTTGCAGCCACCCTGCATGTAACCCACTACCACCAGGTGGATGTGCTTGCCCGTCAGGAAGAGCTGCAGAGGCAGCGCAGAACCGGTCTGGACGATCTTCTGATCCTGCCCCTGCTGAGAGAGGGTGTACCTTCTGCGGAGGAAATCCGCGAGGAACTGGAGATCAATGCCCAGAGCATTCTGGGTTATGTTGTGCGCTGGGTGGAGCAGGGCATAGGCTGTTCCAAGGTTCCGGACATAAATGACACGGGCCTGATGGAGGACAGGGCAACCCTGCGCATCTCCAGCCAGCACATAGCCAACTGGCTGCACCATGGGGTATGCACCCGGGAAGAGGTCCTGGAGACCCTGATGCGCATGGCCCGGATTGTGGACCGTCAGAATGGCCATGATCCAGGGTACAGCCCCATGGCTGAGGATTTTGAAAACAGTGCATCCTTCCAGGCTGCGTGCGATCTGGTGTTCAAGGGACGCCTGCAGCCCGGCGGTTATACCGAGCCCATACTGCACGCCAGGCGCCGCCAGGCCAAGGGGGGAGCCAGCACCGGCCGTCCGGTGCGGGAAGCCAGCCTGATTCAAGGGCAGTGAATGATCACTCTCCTGGCTCTGGGAGACAGCCTGAATGCAGGGTATGGCCTGGCCCGGGATGAATGGGTTCTGCAATGTCAGTTCCCGGCTGCAAATAAGCCTGCACTGCCCTGCCGGGCAGCAGATTTTATGCCTGCCCTGAATCAGCAAAGCAGGGACTAGCAATCCAATAACCGGAACCAGCCTGTTTTTTTCCAATGAAGATAATCCTTGTCTACCCGCACTGTCTGGAGGTCAGAGGTCACAAGATTTTCAGCAGTGACGCCTCTGTGACTCCCATCGGCCTGTACTACATAGGAGCCATGCTCAGGGAAAACGGCCATGAAGTGGAGATCATCAACAGGTATAACCTCAAGGGGGACCCCCTGGAGATCAGGGACATGCTCAGGGAAAAGAATCCAGGGGTGCTGGGATTGTCCACAGTCAATGCCAACCGTTTCGGCGGCATTGAGACGGCCAGGGCGGCCAGGGAGGTCCTGCCCGGAATAAAGACGGTTTTCGGCGGTATCGGAGCCACATTTTTATGGAGGCATCTGCTTAAACACTATCCTGAAATCGACTATGTGGCTCTGGGCGAAGGGGAGCATACCTTTCTGGAGCTGGTCACCAGGCTGGAAAAGGGAGACGGGCCTGGAATCTCGGGAATCAGGGGCCTGGCCTACAGACAGGGCGGACAGATTCTTAGCACGGGTCCGGCTGAACACATCCGCGACCTGGACAGTCTGCCCCCCCCTTCCAGGTATTTCACCTTTGAGCACCTGGTCTCCTCTAGAGGATGTCCTGCCAACTGCGCCTTTTGCGGATCTCCTGCATTCTGGGGAAGAAAGGTAAGGTTTCACTCGCCGCGATATTTCGTGGACCAGCTGCAGCAGCTCCGGGAAAAAGGGGTCAGCTTTTTTTATATCTCCGATGACACCTTCACCCTGAGGAAGGACCGGGTCATAGACATATGCAGGGACATAATCCAGCGAGGACTAAGGATCACCTGGTTCGCCATATCCAGGGTCAACTGCGTGGATGAGGAGATTCTCCTGTGGATGAGAAGGGCGGGGTGCATCCAGATCAGCTACGGGGTGGAGAGCGGCTCACCCAGGATAAGAAAAGCCCTGAACAAAAAAATTGAAAATAATGATATCAGGAAGGCCTTTGATCTGACAGTAAGCCACGGCATTCTGGCCAGGGCCTATTTTATTTACGGGTCTCCCGGGGAAAGCAGATCCACCATCCGGGAGAGCATCAGCCTGATGAAGGAAATTAAACCGTTAAGCGCCATTTTTTATATCCTGGAGATCTTCCCCGGCACAGCCCTGTACAATGACTTCAGGCGCATGACCGGAGCAGATGATGATATCTGGCTGCAGAGAATCGAACATATCAATTATTTTGAAACAGATCCCGGCCTGAGCGCGGACATGGTCATAGAATTCGGACGCATGCTCAGGACGGAGTATTACCGTCTCCTGCCGGAGTTCGCCGCTTCCATCCGTCTGCAGGACCTTCCTGAGCTTTATGCAGGCCATGCCGATTTTCTCTCCAGGCTGGGCATGACCTTCAGCCACGGGGACTACGCCGGACTGGAGGCCATACCAAAAAAAGAAGAAACTGCTGAACACCTTTACCGGCGTTCCCTGGCTTATCATCCCAATGAAAGGGCCTATCTGGGCCTGGGTATTATCATGCAGAAGCAGGGCAGATACGAAGACTCAGCCGGGGTGCTCTCCAGGGGGGTCGTGTTTTTTCCAGGGAGCGAGGACCTGGCTGCATGTCTGTGCATCACATATATGAACCTCGGCTGGTACGGCCAGGCCCTGGAGCTCACCGGGAGATTCCCCGGATCCGTCCGTATGAATGAGTATGCCCGGGCATGCCGCCAGGCAATGGCCGGCCGAACCTGAACCTTTCCCGCATACAAGCCGTAAGCTGGCAGACAGTGCAGCATGCCTCACAGTTTCTGCCGGCAGAGATCTTTTTTCTTGACCTGGATTTCAGATCTATCTTAGTGTTGTTCCTCAGATGACGGACTGGTCCGTCTGGTGATGGGGCATGAAGGGAGAGGTTTGAAACAAGTCATGGACAACGATCCGGTCCTGCGTCGCAAACAAGAAATCCTGGGCGCGGCCACCAGGCTTTTTGCCAAATATGGCTACCGCCAGACAGATGTTCAGTATATCGCAGACAGTCTGGGTATCGGCAAGGGAACCGTCTATCGATATTTCCCAAGCAAGGAGGAGCTTTTTCTGGCTGCAGTGGATCAGGGAATGAATGACCTGAAGATCAGGATCGAGTCAGTCATAGAAAATTCCGGAGACCCTCTGGTACAGGTCAGAACAGCCACCCGGGCCTATCTGGATTTCTTCTACCATAACCCTGAAATAATTGAGCTTTTTATTCAGGAGCGCAGCGAATTCAAGGACCGCCAGAAACCTACGTATTTTGTATACCGGGAGGCCAACATCCAGAGATGGCGCGAGCTGTTTGCAGAGCTCATGGATCGGGGTGTGGTCCGCAGAATGCCTGTAGACCGGATAGTCGACGTCATGAGCTTCGCGGTGTACGGTACCATCTTCTCGGCTCAATTTGCCGGCAATGCCAAGCCTGGGGAGGAACAGGCCGAGGAGATCCTGGATGTTGTTTTTAACGGTATTTTGATGGATTCTTCAGGCAAAGCCGGTATTTTGGATTGAATCCTTCGAGTAGTTCAGCCTTTTTCACTTGAGCCTGTATTCATGGGCTGTGCCTTCTAAATATAGGCTGAATGAACATAAAATCCTCTCTTTGTGTCGAGAAGCCAAGGAAAGATTATAGAATGTTGCATTTGAGCTGCAGATCTGTGCAGATAAGTATCAAGTAAAAACAGGAATAAATCGGAGAAACAGGAATGGGCAGTGCAGATGAGCAGGTTTCAGGCCCCGGAGATGAGAGGCCCAAAGGCCCGAGAAGACGCCTTCTGGGTCCGTGGACCTTTCTGATCCTGATTCTTGCCGGGGCGATCCTGGTCTACATATACAGGGATGAACCCCTGGAAGACAGGGAAGATCGGCGTGAGCGGCCCCCGGTGGCGGTGGAACTGGCTCCGGCGGCCACGGTCAATCTTCTGGATACGGTCCGGGGGGGGGGGACTCTTGAACCTGTGCAGAAGGTCGAGATCAAGCCCGAAGCCAGCGGCAAGGTCAAGGCGGTGCACTTTCAGGAAGGCGGCTTTGTCAGTGAGAACAAGCTTCTGTTTGAGCTGGAGGAGCAGAAGCTTTTGAGGCGCTTGTCAGCTCAGGAAGCGGCCCTGGAGGAAGCCCGGGCCGAAGCGGACAACCTGCGCCGTAACTACCAGCGCTTTTCCATGCTCCGCCAGCAGGAGGTGATCTCTGAGGAAGAATACGACCGGATAAGAACCGATCTGGATGCAGCCGAGGCCCGGGTCCGCAGGCTCAGGGCCGAGGTGGAACATGTCCGGGAGGAAATCCATGACACAATAATCAGGGCACCCTTTGACGGGTATGTTTCCGAACGCCTGGTGGATCCGGGGACGTTCGTCTCTAAGGGTGAGATCCTGACGGTGCTATACCAGGTGGATCCCTTGAAGATTTCCTTTTTTCTCCCGGAAAAATATGCCGGCCGGACTTCCCTGGGGCAGGAAGTCCGGATCACCGTATCCGCCTATCCGGATGAGACCTTTTCCGGCAAAGTGGGATATATTAGTCCCTCCATTGACGAGTCCACTCGGAAGTTCAGAATCCGGGCCAACATTGCAAATCCGGAACAAAAGCTCAGACCCGGTTTCTTTGCCCGGGCAGTACTGATCCTGGGATTACGGGAAGAATCTGTGGTGGTTCCTGAAAAATCCCTGGTTCCCATCCGGGACGGGTACATGGTCTTCACCGTGGACAAAGAAAATAACCGGGCCCGGACCCAGAGGGTGAGCATCGGTATGCGCAGGCCCGGCCTGGTGGAGATATTGGACGGAGTCTCCCGGAACGATACAGTGGTTGCTGCCGGGCACATGCAGCTGGAGGACGGCTCACAGGTGGAGATAGTGGAGGAGTGGTCGGAAGAATGGGCCCGGGAAATGGAAAATTTCTTTCCGCCGGGTGAATCCAGGACAGCGGAAAAAGGCCGGGAGGGCTGATTCAAGTGATCTGGAACCTGTGCATCCGCCGGCCGGCGTTGACCATAGTCATTTTTCTGGTTTTGGGTATTTTCGGGGTGTTCGGATTTACCCAGATGCCCGTGCAGGAATATCCCGACGTGGAATTTCCAGTGGTCAGCGTTCTGGTGGTCCTGCCCGGGGCTGCTCCGGAGATCCTGGAGCGGGAGGTGGTGGAGCCCATTGAAGCGGAAATAAGCACCATCGAAGGGCTGAATAACATTTTTTCCACTGCTGAACAGGAATCAGCCACGATTACAGCAGAGTTCGAACTCTGGAGGGATCAGGATCTGGCCGCCCAGGACGTGCGTGACGCAGTGGAACGCGCCAGGCGGCATCTGCCAGGGGATGCCGAAGCCCCGGTGGTCAGAAAAATGGCCATGGATGCCGGGCCTATAATGTGGTTCACCCTGCAGGGGGACGAGCGCTGGGATGAGATGAGCATGTCCGAATATGCTGAAGATGTGCTCAAGCCCAGACTGGAAACCCTGAGGGGAGTGGGCCGGGTGATAGTGGGCGGATCCAGGAATTATGCCGTAAGGATCAGGATTGATCCCGAGCTGCTGGCCGCGCACCGGTTGACCATTCAGGACGTGGTGAATACCGTCCAGATGGAAAACGTGGACATCCCTTCGGGCCGCATCGAAGGCCTGACCAGGGAGTTCACCATCAGGACCAGGGCCCGTTTTTCCGAGGCCGCTCCATTCAATGACCTGGTAATTGCTTACCGCGAGGGCTCCCCTGTACGGCTTTCGGATGTGGGGGAGGCGGTTGACGCAGTAGAGTCCTACAGACGTCTGGCCCGCTTCAACGGCGAACCCACGGTGGGACTGGGCCTGGTCCGGCAGACAGGGGCCAATACCGTGGAAATGGCTGAAGCGGCCAGGAAGAGCATGCGCAGTGCATCAGAGGACTTTCCCCCGGGTCTCAGGTATCAGCAGGCCATGGATGCCTCGGAATTTATCGAGGAGAACATCCGGGACCTGCAGATCACCATACTGATAGCCGCCACCATGGTAGTTTTCGTGGTCCTCTTTTTCCTGCGCAGCGGCAGGGGAACACTGATCGTGGGCCTGGCCATTCCCACCTCCCTGCTAACCGGCCTGGCGGTGATCAATGTCCTGGGATTCAGCATCAATGTCCTGACCATGCTGGCCCTGATCCTGGTCATCGGGATAGTGGTGGATGACGCCATTGTAATCCTGGAGCGCAATTTCCGGCATATGGAACAGGGGGCTGATGCCTTGCCTGCAGCCCGGGTGGGTACGACGGAGATGGCCTTTCCGGCCATAGCCAATTCCCTGTCCCTGGGAGCTGTTTTTATCCCGGTAGCCTTTACCGCGGGCATAATCGGGAGGTTTTTTTATGAGTTCGGCCTGACCGTTGCAGCAACGGTCTTTGCCTCCACTTTCGTGGCCCTGACCCTGACCCCCATGCTCTGTTCCAGGCTTTTGAAATACAAGGAACGCAAGAGCTTTCTGTTTCAGATGTCCGAGAGGCACCTGAACAGGATTGAAGCGGCTTACGCCTGGATTCTGGCCAAAGCCTTCAAAAGAAGGGGTCTGGTGGTGGTCATCGGGCTTCTGGCTTTTGCCCTGGGTATTATGGCCTATATGAACATTCCCAAGGAATTTGCTCCGGACGAGGATCGTTCCAGGATGATGATAGTCTTTGAAACACCGCAGGGAGCCACCCTGCAGGAAACAGACGCATTCGCCCGGAAAATCGAGAAAATGCTGGCAGAGGACCCCAACGTCAACCAGGTCTTTCTGGGCATCGGGCTCAGCCGGGGCGGGGGTCCGGGCCATCCCAACGAGGGCGTTGCCTTTGTCACCCTGGTGCCCAGGCACGAGCGCGATCTGCACCAGAGCCAGATCATGCACCAGTACCGGCAGAACCTGGCCCGGATTCCCGACGGCAGGGCCTTTGCCGTGGATTTGACTCCAGGCGGTGTGGGCGGAGATCCTGTTGAGGTTGTCCTGCAGAATCCGGACCTGCAGGAGCTGGACATTGTCCAGGAACAGGTGGTGGCCTGGATGCAGTCCAGGCCGGAGTATTACGTGGGAGTACGTTCCAACCTGGAGCTGGACAGGCCCCAGGTGGATGTGACCATTGACCGGGACAGGGCCGCGGAAATGTGGATCTCGGCTACCGAGATTTCCCGGGCCCTGCGCTATCTGTTCGGAGAAGTGGATATTTCCCATGTGGACCGGGAGGCCCGCAGGTACGATGTGATTACCGAAGTAAAGGGCCGGGGACGGATCACCCCGGACGCCCTGCGCAACGTATACCTGCGCAACCATGGTGACGAGCTCATTTCCCTGGATAGCCTGGTTCATATCCAGGAGACCATCGGACCCAGCGAGATCCATCGTTTCGACCGGATCCGGTCGGCTTCAGTTACAGCTTCCACCCCGCCGGGGGGGGCCCTGGGCGATGCCGTGGATGAACTTGAAAGATACCTGGAGGCGGAACTTCCTCCTGGAACCGATTATCAGATGGCCGGCATGTCCGAGGTGTTTGAGGAGTCTTTTTACTACCTGGCCATAGCCCTGGTGTTTGCGGTTATTTTTATCTACCTGGTCCTCTCGGCCCAGTTTGAGTCCTTCGTTCACCCCCTGACCATCATGTCAGCCCTGCCCCTGGCCACTGTGGGGGCTTTCGGCGCATTGTGGCTTCTGGGTTTGAATTTCAGCGTATACGCCTTTATCGGGTTGATTATGCTCATGGGCCTGGTGACCAAGAACGCAATTCTGCTGGTGGATTATACCAATGTCCTGGTGGCCAGGGGGAGACCCCCGATGCTGGCGGCTCAGGAAGCTGCCCGGGAACGCTTCCGTCCGGTGGTCATGACGGCCATATCCACTATCCTGGGGGTTTCAGTCATTGCCCTGGGCTACGGAGCGGGCGGCGAAGCCAGAGCTCCCCTGGGCGTGGCAGTGGCTGCTGGCCTGTTTACCTCCACGGCCCTGACCCTTCTGGTCATACCGGTGGTGTTCACCCTTTACGACCAACTGCAGAAATATATCCTGGGTCTTTTCAGGACCGGACCCAAAGGCGTTAAGGGTTGAGCATGAAGTTTGTACACATCAGCTTTCGTTTTGAGTATATAGACCATGTGGAAAGGATCCTTGATGCAGAGGGCATTGGGGATTATGTGTGCTATCCCATGGTGGCGGGGAAGGACATTGACGGCAAGCATTTCGGAACCCAGGTTTTTCCGGGCAGTGTAACAGTCTGTCAGGCCCTGGTGGAGGATGCCCGGATAGAGACTCTTTTAGCCAGGCTGCAGGCCTTCAGAAAACAGAAAACAGCCCACGCTCATATGCGGGTTGCTGTAATGTCCGTGGAATACATCCTGGGCAGTGGTGACGGCCTGCAGGAGGAATAGGCCTGTTACAGGCATTCCCGGCATGATCTGCCAGCACAAGTGGATATCAGGAGAAGTCCGGAGACAATCAGAAAAACTGCTGCCAGGCCAGAAAGACAAGGATCAGCATCATGGCAGTCACCAGCGAGGTATAGGCCTTTCTGATGCGCAGGGCTGCCAGGGCACTTATGCCGGCCGCCATGAGCAGGTGAGGCCACGTGAGAATATCCTGGAGCGGGTGCAGCAGACTGTCAATCAGCGGATAGATGAGGCTTAAAAGATAGATGCCCAGGCAGGCGGCAAGAAAATTTATTGCGAAAGTTTCGCCCAGCGAACTCAGAATCATTTTTTCGGGATGGAAGGAACTGAACTTGTCCCTGCTCTGGCGCAGGATGAGATTGTAGTTCCTGTTCTGCCTGACCCGGTGCCAGCCCTCGAAGCGGGCCAGAAGGTATGCTCCGGGCAGGGTCAAAAGCATCATCATAAATATCTGTGCCGGGTACTCAAGCTGAAAGAACATTGTGAGTGCGGTGGCGGCCACCAGGCAGAACACGGCATTGGGGGGTATAAAAGTGCCCGCGGGAATAAGATCGAGCCACAACAGTTCAAAAAAGACAGCTATATAAATGGTGGGAAACACATCTCCGGTGAGCAGAATCAGGAAAAAACCCACCACCAGAGGCCGATCCACCAGACCTATGGGAGCGGAAAAACGAAACAGCGAAAATACAGCAAAAAAAAACCGCCCAGCAGAATCACTCCCATAAGGCTCAGCTCATTCAGGGCTACCATGTTTCTACCTGGACCTTTTTGTGAGGTACGCAGCGAAAATCGAGTCTGATGCCGCGACTGAAGAAGTAATGCAGACAACGGCTGTCGTCGGGGCTCAGGGCGATATGCGCGCAGATCTGTTTTTTGCCGGGTCCGTAGTGGATATTGCCGATGTTCAGGGAGTTGAAGAGCAGGCCGCGTTCAAAGGCAGTCTTGGCATCCAGGCATCCGGCAAAAAGAATGAACAGGGACGATGGATTTTGGCTGTATGTGGAGATGAAAAGCTGCGGGCTCTGTTTTACTGAGCTGAAGGAAATATCGATATTATCCGGCACGGCCAGGCTCATGATTTCCTGGCGGACCGGATCACTGGACAGGTCGTCATTGACCACCAGAAGTGATCTGGCCCGGGTGTATGGCAGCCAGGTCTCGATTACCTGTCCGTGCACCAGACGGTTGTCTATTCGCACCCAGAACATAATTACTCGCCTTTTTTTCCGTGACTGGACACCTGACGTTTGAGCAGGTCCCCGGCCACCAGAATCCCCTGTTTGCCGGCCGCCTTGACCTCCTGGGCCAGGTCGCTGAGCCTGTGCTCTCTATTGGACAGGGCCTTCAAAATCATGGGCAGGTTCACGCCGGTTATAACCTCCAGCCGGCCGTGATTGAGAAGGGACAGGCTTAAGTTGGTGGGGGTGCCCCCGAACATGTCCGTAAGAATAACCACCCCGCTGCCTGTATCCAGTTCCTGGACCTTTTTCTTGAGCTGCTGGATGATATCCTCCATGGGCTTTGAGACATCGACTCCGATGGAGCAGCAGTTGCGCTCATCTCCGGTTATGAGATGCGCAGCTTCCAGCAGCCTGCTTCCAAAGTCATTGTGAGTTACTATAATTATCCCTATCATACACACCCTGGTTTTCTGCATGAGCAATCAATGGATCAAGGTCAACAGTTATGAGCATATTAAACCCGGAATTTTCCAAAGACAATACATGAAAGGAAAAAAGCGCTCATCCCAGCTGGAAATGGCGGTGTTCAACCGATACCAGATACCCCTTATCCTTTAAAAACCGGGCCATGCTCTCAACTACAGCCACCGACCTGTGTCTGCCCCCGGTACAGCCGAAAGCCAGGGTCAGACGGTAACGTCCTTCCTTTTGAAACTGAGGGATTAGAAAGTCCAGATATTCTCGCGTGCGGACCATAAACGTCCGGCCCTGATCATCCTCGAGAACATAGCGGCCAATGGCGCTGTCCTTGCCTGAAAGCCCCTTGAGATGCGGCACGAAAAAGGGATTGGGCAGGAAGCGAAGGTCCAGGACCATGTCCGCCTCTGACGGGACCCCGTATTTAAAGCCGAAAGAGATCAGATGCACCCTTATCCCGGCGAACACCTGGTCGAGGCATTCCCATTTCTCCTTTATCACCCGGCGCAGATCGTGAATGCTGAAGTCAGAAGTGTCCACGACCAGATGTGCATCGTTCCGCACAGGCTCCAGCAGCAGTTTTTCTTTTTCCAGCGCCTGTTCCAGGCCCATGCCTTCGCTCTCAAGGGGATGAGGGCGCCTGTTGGTGGCGTATCTGCGGACCAGCACGCTGCTCCCTGCCTCCAGAAAGATTATCTGCAGATATAACCTGTTTTGCTGCAGTCTGTTTCTGAATCCGGACCATTCCCGGGCAAAGTTGCTCTGCCTCAGATCCATGCCCAGGGCCAGCCCCCTGAAATTCTTGGGATTTTCTCTGGCAAAGAGTTCCATTATCGTGTGAGTAAGGCTTACAGGCAGGCCGTCCACGCAGAAAAAACCCAGATCTTCAAACACGTTCAGGGCGGTGCTTTTCCCTGCTCCGGAAAGTCCGGTAACAACTATCACCGGACAGGAGCCGGCTTCATCCCTGTCTGAGAACATAAAGGCCGGGTTTAAACCCTGCTGATCAGTTTCCATAGTTCTTCCCTGGATCCTGCGTGGAGAAAAGAGTTCTTGAAGTCCGGATCCTGAAGCAGCCGGGAAATAAAGGCCAGTATCTTCAAATGCTTTCCGGCGCTCTTTTCAGGAGCCAGAACAAGGAAAAAAATGTGCACTGGTTTGTGGTCCAGGGCTGCAAAATCGACGCCGTTTCTGCTCAGGCCTGCAGTGAGCAGGATATCGTCCAGGTCTCTGAGCTTGCCGTGAGGAATGGCCACACCCTCTCCAATGCCTGTAGTTCCCAGATTTTCCCGGCTGATCAGTGCCTGGTGGACCGCCTGCTCATCAAGAAAACTGTATTTCCTGATGAGTGGTTTTATCAGCTCGGTAAGAACTTCTGACCTGGTTCTGGATTCCAGCCCGGCAATAATCTGGTCCGGGCTCAGATAATCTCCAAGATGCATTTAATTTCCTGCAAACAGCAAATATAATTAACAATTAATTTTCAGGGGCCGCAAGGAAGTCCTGACATTCTTATCCGGAAAAAAATTCCTGTTCCTGTTGTTTGCCATGGTCAGACTCCCGGATCGATAAAACCGAAGTCGCCGTCCTTGCGCCGGTAAACCACGTTAACCCTTTCAGTTTCTGCGTTCAGGAAGACCAGAAAGTCATACCCAAGGGTTTCAAGCTGCATGGCAGCTTCTTCCAGGTCCATGGGTTTTGGCTCGTACTGGTCTGTGGCCACGATCCGCTGTTCTCTTTCCCCCTCCTCGGAAGAGGTGAAGCTGACAATGTCCATGCGCACCTGCTTTTCCCTGGCCTTTTTTTTCTTGTCCTTGCTTTTGTCCCGCTGCTTCTTGAGCTGCGCCTCCAGCTTGTCCAGGCTCAGGTCGACTGTGGAGTACATGTCCTCGGTCTCTTCGTTGGCCGAGATATGAATGTCCTTGCCTGTAAGTATGCATTCGGAAATGTGCCTGAATTTCTCGACCTCCATGTTCACCTGAAGTTCAGCAGCATGGTTGTCGGTCATATATCTGGAAAGCTTTTCAAACCGATCCCGGGCATATTTTTTCAGATGCTCCGAAGGTTCAAAATTCTTGAAATTGAACTTGATGTGCATGTGGACCTCCTTGAATTTGGATAGATCACTAAGATTAAAAAAATTTTTTTCTCTGGGAAGAAGAGGGGATGTTCAGGGCTATTCTGTACTTGGCCACGGTCCTGCGGGCGATGTTCACATCCAGCCTTTCCTTGAGAAGGGAAGAGATGGCCTCGTCACTCAGGGGCTTTTGCGGGTCTTCCCGGCTGATCATCTGTTTTATGGCCGCTTTGACGCTCTCGGAACCCATGTGTCCTCCGCCATCCATGCTTAGGGCGCTGTTGAAGAAGAACTTGAGCTCAAAGATGCCGTGGGGTGTGGAGACGTATTTATTGGTGGTTATTCTGCTTACCGTTGATTCGTGCATGTTGATGTCCTCTGCCACCTCCTTGAGAATCAGTGGCTTTAACCGGCTGACCCCCTGCTCAAAAAATTCCTTCTGGAATTTGAGTATGCTCTGCATGACCTTGTACAGCGTGCGCTGCCTCTGGTGCAGGCTCTTCATCAGCCAAACAGCAGAGCGTGTTTTTTCTTGAATGTAGTCGTTCTCCTGCTTGCAGGCCTTGTTTTTCTGGCTCCTGTCCGTGCCGATGTAAAAGGAGTTGAGCTGAAGAGCGGGCAGCCCGTCTTCATTAAGCATAATAACAAAATCATTTTCATATTCATACACATAAATATCCGGGCTGATATAGACGACATCCTCGCTGCCGAAACTGGAGCCGGGAAACGGATCCAGGCTTCTTATCATCTGGATGTACTCAAGCATCAGCTCCTTGCTCACTCTGAATTTTTTAAGCAGGGGCCCGATCCTGTTTTTTTCAATGTCTTCCAGGTGATCCCGGACCAGGGAGGTCAGAACGGGATCATCCTCGTTAAGGGCCTCAAGCTGTACCATGAGACATTCCCTGATGTCTCTGGACGCCACGCCTACGGGATCAAACTGCTGGATGCGTTTAAGTACAGATTCCACCTTTTCCTGATCAACTCCGGAAGAGGCTGCTATTTCCCCTGCAGTGGCCTGTAGATACCCCCGGGAGTCCAGGTTGCCGATAATCTCTTCACCCACATGCATTTCCTCTGGGGAAAACTTCTGCAGCTGCAGCTGCCAGAACAGATGTCCCTGCAGGGAGGGCCTGGAAGAGTACCTGGCCTCGAAACTCTGCATTTCTTCAGGGCTTTCCCGCTCCTGATAGGCTGAGTGCTTGGAACTGGAGGAAAATTCTCCCAGGTAGTCCTCCCAGTCGGCATTTCTTATCAACGACTGCTCTTCACTGCTAAGACTGCTGGCGCGCCTTGTTTCATCCTGAGAATCCCTCTTGCTCTGCTCGTCTTCCTGGAACTGGATTTCCTCCAGCATGGGATTTTCAAGCAGCTCCTGCTGAATCACTTCCAGAAGCTCCACCCTGGAAAGCTGCAGAAGCTTTATGGCCTGCTGCAGCTGTGGAGTCATGACCAGCTGCTGGGAGAGCTTGAGTTGTTGTCTCAGTTCCAGGGACATACTGACTTGACCTGATTAGAGCTGGAAAGATTCACCCAGATATACCTTCCTGGCCCGGGCATCCTGGGCAATGTCTCCGGGAGTGCCGTCAAGAATAACCTGACCGTCATAAACAATTGAAGCCCGGTCACAAATCTTGAGTGTTTCCCGGACATTATGGTCCGATATGAGCACGCCTATGTTCTTTTCCTTAAGTTTCAGAATGATTTTCTGGATATCGTCCACAGCAATGGGATCGATGCCCGCAAAGGGCTCATCCAGTAGGATGAATCTGGGATCCTTGATCAGGGATCTGGCAATTTCCAGCCGCCGGCTTTCCCCTCCTGACAAAAGGGATGCCTTCTGTCCTGCCAGCCTGGATATGCCCAGCTCATCCATCAGGTATTCCGCCTTTTCCCGCCGGGCTTTTCTGTCTTTAAGCGTATATTCCAGAATCAGCATCAGGTTTTCAAAAACAGTAAGCTTTTTGAAAACCGAGCTTTCCTGTGGCAGATAGCTCATACCCAACTTTGCCCTTTTGGGCAGTGAAAGTCTAGTTATATCTTGCCCCGCAAAGATCACCCGGCCCCTGCCGGGAGAGATTATTCCCACCAGAATGTAGAAGGTGGTGGTTTTGCCGGCACCGTTGGGGCCCAGCAGACCGATGATTTCACCCCGGGATATGTCCAGGGAAATCCCCCTGACCACCAGCCTTTTGCCGTACTGCTTGTAAACATCCACGGCCCGGAGGGTTTCCACTATTCATCCCCGTCAGGATAAAAAATAACCCGTACCCTTTGCCTGTCTCCACCCAGCACCTGCGATGTATTATCCCTCAGGTTCAGGATTATGGTTTCTCCCTCCACAGTATTTCTGTTCTCCAGGAGCCTGGGCTGATCTTCCAGGTGTACGGTTTCGGTATCCGGAAAATAGGTCAGAAGACCGCTGCGGCCCTCCCGGCCGTCTCCTTTTATGCGCACGCTGCCCCTGGCGATAATTTTTTCTATGTTTTCGTCCTCTCCTGTGCTGTTCTGTTCCAGGTCAGCGCCGTTCTTCAGGAAGACATGAAGCTCGTCAGACCAAAGTTCAAAATCCGGACGCAGGACATGGACATCCCCGGAAAAGACCACCAGGTTCTGTTCTCCGGTGTAGGTCATCTCCCGGGATGTAATTTCAGTACCCTTTTTTCCCGCCTGGGCCCCTGCCCCCAGGGCGGGCTGAAGCACTACCGCCAGAGTGCATGTGAGGATCAGAAAGCATATCTTGTGTAGCATACGTTTACTGCCTGTTCATGGTTGATTGTTCCGCCCAGAATCTCCTGCAGTGGATCCCGGGATACTTGTGCCTACACCTCCAGTGGCTACAATCATGTCCTTTTCCAGGAAAATCGTGGCCCTTGGAGCCCTTATCACCATTCCCCTGCCAGAGAAAACCACGTTATCCTCCAGCAGAATCCGGCCGTCTTTTTCCATGTACACGGCACTGTCGGCTTTGGCGTGTAATTCTCCTGACTGTGCCCTGACATCGGGCCACATGTGCACCACCTGATCATCCTGGCTCACTTTGCCCTGAGAAGACCATATCTTAAGGGTATCTGCGTCATTATCTCCAAAATAGGTAAAAACGGGTTCATTGAGCAGGATCTGGTTTTCCCTGCGCAGAAAGCCGGCCTCCCTGGCCTTGAGTTCCCAGAGGCTTCTGCCTTCAACTCCCTGTATCAGGGTCAGGGCCTGGATGTTTAAATCAACCTGCATATCCGGGTCAAAGCCTATTCTTCCGGGGCCGGGGGTATTCCTCAGCAGCATGCTCAGCAGAAGAGCAAGCAAAAGCAGGCCGAGTCCCGCAGGAGCAAGCCTTTTATACATGACCACTGATCCATTTGGCCCACTGTTCATCAAGCCTGCCCTGGGCCTGCAGAATAAAGCGCACAGCCTGGCGCACTGCCCCGTGTCCTCCATTGGCAGAGGAGGTCCAGAGGGCCAGCTGGATTATTTCCGGCTGGGCATTGGCCACGGCCATGGGCAGCCCTACGCTGGCCATGGCCTGGGCGTCCACCCAGTCATCTCCCAGATAAGCCATTTGAGAGAAAGACAGGTTTTTATCCTGAGCCAGCTTGTGCAGCAAGGGCATTTTCCGGATATATCCGGGAAAATAATCGGTTATGCCCAGCTCCCTTATTCTTGCTTCCACTGCACGGGAATCGAGACCGCTGATCACGGCCACATCCAGACCGGCAGACTGGGCCATCTTGAGACCCATCCCGTCCTGCACATTGAATCTTTTGCTTATACGGCCGTCATGGTCATAGTACAGTCCTCCGTCAGTAAGCACTCCGTCCACGTCCAGAATAAACAGTTTTACGTTCCGGGCAGCACGCTTGGGGTCTTCAGGCATACACTGCTCGTCGGATTCTTAAAAGATTTTGCAGCAGGGAAAAGGTCTCAGCCAGAGGCCAGGAATTAGGACCGTCACATAAAGCGTTTTGAGGGTCAGGATGCACCTCCATGAACACACCATGGCAGCCTGCAGCCACTCCGGCCCTGGCCAGCACCGGAACAAATTCGCGTTCTCCGCCTGAAGATGCTCCGAGACCTCCAGGCAGCTGGACCGAGTGGGTGGCGTCCATTATAACCGGATACCCCAAACGGGCCATGACCGGGATGGACTTGAAATCCACCACCAGGTTATTATAGCCGAAGGCGGAGCCGCGTTCTGTAAGCCAGATCCGCCGGTTTCCGCTTCGGGCCACCTTTTCAGCTACACTGGACATATCCCAGGGGGCCATGAACTGACCCTTTTTAATGTTCACAATTTTTCCAGTCCCAGCTGCAGCCACCAGCAAATCAGTCTGGCGGCACAGAAAAGCGGGGATCTGAATTACATCCACCACTTCAGCCACAGCTTGAGCCTGCTGCGGCAAATGTATGTCTGTAATCAGAGGCAGACCGGTTCTTCTTTTGATCTCTTGCAGCCAAAGCAGGCCCTGTTCCATCCCGGGGCCTCTGAAGCCGTCTTTTGCAGTGCGGTTGGCCTTGTCAAATGAACTTTTAAAAACCACGGTTACGCCAAGCCTGCCAGCCATCGCCGCCAGCTGTTCAGCTGCTGTCAGCGCCATGTCTCTGTTTTCCAGGACGCAGGGACCCAGAATGAAAAAAAGTTTGTTTCTGCTGTCAGTATAAATGTCTTCCATAACCCTTACGTCCTGAATCGGTCAAGCAGCTCCATCAAATTCAACGTCCTCTGCCTGTTCAGCAAGGGAATCCCGTCCCTCTGATGAGGCAGTCATAAGTTCTGCGGCCCGGACAAAATCCCGGAAAAGAGGGTGGGGACGCATGGGATTGGAGCGGAATTCCGGGTGAAACTGACATCCCAGAAACCAGGGATGATCCTTGAGCTCAATTATTTCCACCAGTTTTTCATCCGGAGACAGCCCGCTGAGCAGCATGCCTGCCGCTTCAAAATCAGCTGCGAATTTCATGTTGAACTCGTACCTGTGCCTGTGCCGTTCAGTCACCTGCCGGGTCCTGTAGGCCTGCATGGCTCTGGTGTCAGCCCTGAGCACGCACGGGTAAGCCCCCAGACGCATGGTTCCCCCCTTGTGGCTGGATGTGTCCCTTGTCTGAACGGCCTGATTTCTGAAATCATACCATTCAGTCATCAGGTAGATAACCGGATGGGCGGTGTCTGGGTTGAACTCCTGGGAATCGGCATCCTGGAGCAGAAGCACGTTCCTGGCAAACTCGATTACAGCGCACTGCATTCCCAGGCAGATTCCCAGAAAAGGAATCCTGTTTTCCCGGGCATGTCTGACAGCCATCAGCTTGCCCTCAATGCCGCGTGCTCCGAACCCTCCAGGGACCAGGATGCCGTGTGCACCCTCCAGCTTTTTTTTCAGGTTCTGCTCAGTCAATTCTTCAGAATTGACGTAGCTCAGGGCAACATGCGACTCGCTCTCCAGCCCGGCATGAACAATGGCCTCGTGAAGGCTCTTATATGACTCCTTCAGATTCACGTACTTGCCCACGATGGCAATTCGTACCTGGCGCTTGAAATGATGAAGACGGTGGACAAGGTTTTTCCAGTCCTGCAGGTTGGGGTTCTTGGCCGGGAGCTTGAGCAGGATGGCGACTTTCTGATCCAGGCCCTCATCATAAAGCATGAGTGGAACTTCATAAATGCTCTGCACATCTTTGGCCGTGAACACCGCGTCCGGATCAACATTGCAGAACAGGGCTATCTTGGCCTTGATCTCCTGGTCCAGATCCACTTCGCAGCGGCAAAGAATAATATCGGCCTGAATGCCGATACTTCGAAGCTCCTTGACACTGTGCTGGGTGGGCTTGGTCTTGATCTCGCCGGCAGCTTTTATATAGGGGACCAGGGTCAGATGGATGTACAGCACGTTTTCCTTGCCCAGATCGCTTCTAAGCTGCCTGATGGCTTCCAGAAAGGGCAGGCTTTCGATGTCACCCACGGTTCCGCCGATCTCGATGATGGCTACATCTTCCTCTTTCCGGGCCACGCTCAGGATTGCACTTTTGATTTCATCCGTCACATGAGGAATGACCTGAACCGTACCCCCCAGGTAGTCTCCCCTTCTTTCCTTGGTTATCACCGAATGGTAGATGCTGCCCGAGGTGAAGTTGTTGATCTGACTCATGGGCTGATCCAGGTAGCGCTCATAATGGCCCAGGTCCAGGTCTGTTTCAGCTCCGTCATCCGTGACATAAACCTCACCATGCTGGAAGGGATTCATTGTTCCCGGGTCTACATTAATGTAGGGATCCAGTTTCTGAATGGTCACTTTCAGGCCGCGGGCCTTGAGCAGGGCTCCTATGGAGGCGGCGGCCAGGCCCTTGCCCAGTGAAGAAAGCACGCCTCCGGTGATAAAAATAAACTTGGTCTTCATAATTCTTCCGTATGGTTTAATTATGGTTCACAATACGTCCGGGCATATGAAGTGCGGTTCAGCCC
The DNA here is from genome assembly GCA_003551155.1 of Desulfonatronospira sp. Classification (GTDB taxonomy): domain Bacteria; phylum Desulfobacterota; class Desulfovibrionia; order Desulfovibrionales; family Desulfonatronovibrionaceae; genus Desulfonatronospira. The sequence continues at coordinate 40,109 of PUMA01000181.1, read as the reverse complement.
GGCTCGGACCAAATCCTGACAGCCGGATCCGTTTTTTTCAACCTGCACCAGGAAAAATATATCCCAAGGAGGACCTGTTTGCCAAGTCCCGGCTGAAAGGCCTGCAGGCCGGGCAGGAGAAAGGAGAGCAGCCTGATTGACATGACTATCCGTTTAGGGCTATTTGTGCCAGAAAAAATGTATAAAACAAGGAGGTCAAAATTGAACAGCTTGATTTTTGGTCCCAACGGAAGCGGTAAAGGTGCCCAGGGTTCTCTGGTCAAAAATAAATACAACCTGGCGCATATTGAGTCAGGAGCAATTTTCAGGGAGCATATCAAACAGGGAACCGAACTTGGCCAGAAGGCCAAGTCTTACATCGACAAGGGTGAGCTGGTGCCTGACGAGATTACTGTGCCCATGGTGCTGGAAACCTTGAAGAAGGAAGGTCAGGGAGGCTGGCTTCTGGACGGTTTCCCCCGCAATGTGGCTCAGGCGAAAATGCTCTGGGATGCCCTGCAGAAAGAGGGTATGAAGCTCAATTACGTCATCGAGGTTCAGCTGTCCAGAGATACGGCCAAAAAGAGAATCATGGGCCGCAGGCTGTGCTCCAATGATCCCAACCATCCCAATAACATCTATGTCGAGGCCATAAAGCCCGATGGAGACAAGTGCAGGGTCTGCGGCGGAGATCTCAAAACCAGGTCAGACGATCAGGACGAAGCGGCTATAGATAAGAGGCATGACATCTACTATGATGCAGAAAACGGCACTCTGGCCGCGGCCTACTTTTTCAAGGAACTGGCTGACAAGGAAGGTTTCAAATATATTGAGCTGGACGGCAGCGGGAGTATCGAAGAGGTTAAAGATACTTTGCAGAAACAGCTGGATTGATTTCAGTGACCTTGCCCGCAGGGCACCGCATATCCTAAAGTTCGATAGCGGGGCGGCAGAGCCGACAGTCCGGCGCGAAAGCACCCCGCAAAAAAACAGCAGTGCTTCACAGCTCAGGCAGGGACGAGCCAGGTCCTGTCCCTGCCTGATAATCTTTTGTTTTGAATATGATTCCCCTGGAGCAGCAGATGGAAATAAATATTGTTCCTCTGAGTCAGAACCTGCCGCTGGAACGGGGTTACGTGGTCAACATGGTCATAAAGTCTTTCAAGGGCAGAAAAGACGTTGAGGTGCATCTGTACCGCAGCGCCTGGGATCCTGAAGAAGAAGCGGCCTACGACTGGGAGAACATACTTGGAAAAACTCCGGAACAGATGTCCCTGGAAGAACAAGACGCCATCAAAGTGATCATGGAGTCTTTCGACCGTTTTGAGCGGGATGAGCTGGTGCGATACCTCAAGACCAGATACGCCCAGAAGATTTCAGCTATCAACAGCGCTCCTCTGCCTTTTCCCATACCCCAGGGACTCATTCCCCTGCACCTTATGCCCGAGGATGAAAACCACGGCCGCATCCGGCTGGAGAAAGTCCCCAATTATACCCTGGATTTTTCAGTTCACGGATATTACGACCTGAGCGACCATCCTCCCATCCTGGAGGATGAGCAGGACTAGAACAGCTGTTTCGGCCGAAACAGGCACAAAGGGCAGCAGAAAACGGGTGCCCTCTGAAACAGGTCTGTCCGTTTTCAGTCCTTGCTGCAGGCCTTATGTTTCATTTCGTGGACACCCTTGCTCAAACTCCATCTGCCAGGACCCGGGCCGGACCTCATGCCTGCTTCCAGTTGATCAAGAAAGACTGCCCGGTCTATCTGCACTGCTCCAAGTCGCAGCATATGCCCGGTGGTCTGTTGACAATCCATGAACAAAAAGCCCTGTTCTTCGAGGAAAGAACAGAGGTGAACCAGGGCTGCCTTGGAGGCGTTGGCAACCCTGTAGAACATGGATTCTCCGAAAAATCCCCGCCCCAGGGCCACTCCGTATATTCCTCCTGCCAGCCTGCCCTGATCCCAGGCCTCAAAGCAGTGGGCAATGCCCATATGGTGCAGCCGGATGTAGGCATCGATCATTTCCGGGACCAGCCAGGTTCCCCATGCTCCCTTTCTGGGTGTACGGGCGCAGTATTCTATGACTTTTTCAAAAGCCAGGTCTGCTGTGATCAGAAACCTGCCGGAGTTTAAAACCCGGCGCAGTCTTCTGGATATGCGGATATTATGCGGATAAAGAACCAGCCTGGGATCGGGAGACCACCACAATATGGGCGATCCTGGACCGTACCAGGGAAATATGCCCTGCTTATAGGCTGCCAGCAGGCGTTCAGGAGATAGATCTCCGCCCACAGCCAGTAGTCCGTCGGGTCCGGCCTGGCTCGGATGGGGAAATTCCAGGCGTTGGGAGAGAAAGGTTATGGTCACTTAATCCTGAGCTGATCTTTCTTTTTGTCCAGTTCCACCCTGACCACGGATTTTCTGTCCACCTGTTCGAACAGCAGCCGCTCGGCCAGGGGGTCCTTGATCTGCTCCTGAATCAGTCTGGCCAGGGGCCTGGCCCCGAATGAGGGGTCATGACCCTTTTCCGCCAGCCAGGATCTGGCCGGCCAGGAAAGCTCCACGGTGATCTTCTTGTTCTGCAGCTGCTGGTTGAGTTCCCGGATGTTCTTGTCCACTATCTGCTGCATCACTTCCCTGCTCAAGGGGTTGAAGGGGATGATTGCGTCCAGTCTGTTACGGAATTCCGGGCTGAACATATTTTCCACAGCCTTGATCCCCTTGGCGGTAAGGTCCTCGTGGCTGTCCTGGGCAAACCCTATGCTCGGAGAACTCATTTCCCTGGCCCCGGCATTGGAGGTCATAAGCAGGGTGACATGCCGGAAATCAGCCTTGCGCCCGCTGTTGTCGGTCAGGGTGGCATAGTCCATTATCTGCAGCAGGATATTGAACATATCCGGATGAGCCTTTTCGATTTCGTCCAGGAGCAGGATACTGTAAGGATTCTTGCGGATAGCCTCAGTCAGAAGCCCGCCCTGGTCAAAACCCACATATCCCGGTGGAGCCCCTATAAGCCGGGCCACAGCATGCTTTTCCATGTATTCGCTCATATCAAAGCGGATAAAGCTCACGCCCATGACCTGGGACATCTGCCGGGCCAGTTCAGTCTTCCCTACCCCGGTAGGCCCGATGAGCAGGAAGTTGCCCACGGTCTTGCTCTCTTCCCTTAGTCCTGCCCTGGATCGCTTCACAGCCCTGGTCAGGGCCTCAATGGCCTGGTCCTGTCCGAATATGGTGTTTTTCAGTTCTGTATCAAGCTTAAACAGCCTGTCCTTGTCCGAAGAAGAAATCTGCCTGGATGGAATTCTGGCCATCCTGGAAACCACACTTTCAATATCTCTGGGAGTAATCTGTTTTTTTATCTTGCCGGAGTCTGAAAGGACAAAGATGGAACCTGCTTCGTCCAGGACATCAATGGCCTTGTCCGGCAGGAAGCGGTCGTTTATGTAGCGGGCCGAGAGTTCCACTGCAGCCTTGAGGGCCGAGGGCATATACTTTACATGATGAAACTCCTCATAATAGGGTTTCAGTCCCTTGAGAATCTCCAGGCTTTCCCTGAGGCTGGGCTCGGGGAGCTCGATCTTCTGGAATCTGCGGGACAGTGCCTTGTCCTTTTCAAAGTGATTCTTGTACTCTTCATATGTGGTGGAACCGATGCAGCGGATCTCGCCCGAGGCCAGAACAGGCTTCAGGATGTTGGAGGCATCCATGGATCCTCCGCTGGTGGCGCCTGCTCCGACAATAGTGTGAATCTCGTCAATGAACAGAATGGCCCCGGGAATAGCCTTTACTTCCTTGATTACACCCTTGAGCCTGGTTTCAAAATCTCCCCGGAATTTGGTGCCGGCGAGCAGAGCCCCCATGTCCAGAGCAAAAATTAAAGTATTCAGAAAGGGTTCGGGAACTTTCCTTTCAGCGATCTGCAGGGCCAGGCCTTCAGCCATGGCTGTTTTGCCCACACCTGCGTCACCTACAAAGATGGGATTGTTTTTCCGGCGTCTGAGAAGGATCTGGACGACTCTTTTCAGCTCCTCTTCACGTCCCACCAGGGGATCAATGAGTTTTTTACGGGCCTTGTCCACCAGATCCACAGTATATAGTGCCAGAAAGCTTTTTTCACTTTTCTCCTTGGGCTTGCACCCGGGGCAGGCTGATCCGGGCTGATCCCTCTCCATGCCGTGGGATATGTACTCCAGCACATCAAGCCGGGTAAGGCCGTGGGACTGCAGGTAATAAACAGCAAAGGCCTCTTCCTCTTCAAACATGGCTGCCAGCAGGTCTCCCGCCTGAATCATGCTTTTGCCTGAGGACTGAATCTGAGACAGGGCCTTGTGCATGACCCGCTGTACCCCGATGGTCTGGACCACCTCCCTGTCTCCGGACGGAGGCATAACCTCCATGTGGTCAGCAAAGAATCTTTCCAGCTGGTTCTTGAGTTTGAACAGATCAACCCCACAGTCGGAAAGCACCTCTTTGCCCTTGTCATCCAGAATATAGGCGTAGAGTATATGTTCCAGAGTCAGAAATTCGTGATGCCGGACTTTAACCTCGCGAATAGCCCGGGCAATAATTCTTTCCAATTCCTTGCTTAACATTTATACCTCTTCCATGGTGCATTTCAGGGGAAAACCTTCCTTCTTGGCCATTCTTGTCACCAGGGCCACCTTGGTTTCAGCTACTTCACCGGTGTATACCCCGCAAACACCCATTCCGTTTTTATGAATATTGAGCATGATCTGCACCGCCTCTCCTTCGTTCTTGTGAAACACTTCCCTGAGCACGTGCACGACAAATTCCATGGTGGTGTAGTCATCATTGTGCATAAGAACCTTGTAGCGCTGAGGCTCCTTGAGCTCGTCTCCCACCACGGTGCCGGGGGAGGGTAGAGGACCGGTTAGTTCATTACTCATAGACAGTTAGGCTAATAATTTTTGGCCGAAAGTCAATGTTCTATCCTTTTTGGATTATTTTCCATTTAACATAAATCACTTCCCTGATCAATACTCAACAGCTTCAAGGCACAACCCCCGGGCAGGCGCTGTAGCCGGAGCCAGGGAACGGTCCCTGTGCTGCAGGATTTTTTCCATTTCCTGGGGTCTTAATTTGCCCCGGCCCACCTGAACCAGGGCTCCGGCAATGTTTCTGGCCATCTGTTTCAGGAAGCCGTCAGCCCTTATGTGCATGACTGTCTCCTGGGGAAAGCAGCCCTGACGAAAATTTATGTTCCATACATGTCTTACCGTGTCCCTTGTTTCTGTGCCTTTATTCATGAAGGAACAGAAATCGTGGCGGCCCACCAGGTGATCTGCGGCGGCACTCATGGCTTCAATATTCAATGGTCCGGCGTGCCAGACAAAGTTTCTCCTCTGGGGATACACAAAGAATTTTTCCGTCCAGAAGGAATAGGAGTAATGCTTGACTCTGGCAGAAAAGCGGGCATGAAAAGATCCGGTCACCTGCTGGTATCTGACAATGCGGATAGACGAGGCCAGAAGAGAGTTAAGAGCCTGCTGCCAGGGGATTCCGGTATTTTCCGGGGGAGGGTCGAAGTGGGCGACCTGACCCAGGGCATGGACCCCGGCATCTGTTCGGCCTGCGCCGTGTATGCGGATATGCCTGTTGCAGATCCTGGCCAGAGAGTCCTCCAGCATCTGCTGGATGGTGGGCTCCTTTTTTTGAATCTGCCAGCCGTGGTAGGTGGTTCCATCATATGCCAGAACTAGCTTGATGCGCAAGGCTCAGATTCTCCCGGGATTTGGTTGTCTGATAGTTCATTCCCTGCCTAAGGTCCCGGGTTTCCAGAATTTCGTGAATTGTACTGATGACAGTGTTTTTTCCCCGGGCCCAGAGCGGTGCCAGCAATTCATCCCCTGAGGGATCTCCGGTGAGCCTGTGCACTGTGATGTCCGGGCGCAGACAGCCGATGGCAGCTGCAATCCAGCACGAGTATTCCCTCAGGCTCAAGGGGGTGTACCGGCCCTGGCTCCACCAGACAGCAAGAGTGGTGTGTCTGCATACATACAGGTTGTGAAACTTGATACCGTGAACCGGCAAACGGTTAATGAAATCAATGGTCCTCAGAAAGTTATTCAGGTCCTCGCCAGGAAGCCCGGCAATCACATGAGCGCAGACCCTGAGCCCATGGGCCGAAGCCAGGCGGCATGCCCTGGCAAAATCATCTGCTGTATGCCCTCTGTTGATGAGGCAAAGGGTACCTTCATCAGAGCTCTGCAGCCCGAGTTCAAGCCATGTCTCTCTTACGGGAAAGCCGGCCAGCTTTCCAGCCTTGTGAGGATCCAGACAGTCCGGCCTGGTGCCCACGCAGAGCGCTGCCAGCTCCGGAAGGTCCATGAGCTGTTCCAGAGCATGTTCCAGTTTGCTTAACGGCCCGTAGGTGTTGCTGAAGGACTGCAGGTATGCAGCGAATCTGCATCCCTTGTACCTGATCTCCAGCCTGCTTTTCCAGTAAAGGTACTGATCCTGCAAAGACATGCCTGAGCAGCCCAGACCGGTGCCCGAACCTCTGGTGTTGCAGAATATGCAGCCAGATCCGGAAATGCCGCCATCGCGGTTGGGGCAGTCAAATCCGGCATCCAGTGGGATTTTCTGTATCCTGGTGCCGAAAACGTGTTTCCAGTAATGAGAGAGCTTATTGTAGCGGTTCATGCAAAAAACAAAGATCAGCCATGTTGCCTGTCAGATGTTCTTCTGTTAATAACAGCCAATTAAGGCCATGCAGCGGGCCTGATCTGTCCTGAAAACACAGCCCGACATGGCGGAAAACAGATTGCCTGCCAGAATATTTTTTATGATAAGATTCTTTTCGCCCCGGGTCAATTTGGAGGCCTGCACCTGTTGTCACGCCGCGGATTGACTTGTCTGAAAACCTCAACTCCCGGATGCAAGACCCTGATTGCCGGCAGCCGGGTGCGGACTTAAGCGGAGAAATGTATGCCTAGAATCCTTGACCGTTTGTTTGGGGCCGTGTCCAATGACCTGGCCATTGATCTGGGGACAGCCAACACCTGCGTATATGTCAAAGGCAAAGGCATCGTGATACGCGAGCCTTCAGTGGTGGCTGTCAAGAGAGATGTGCGCGGCAACAACAAGGTGCTGGCCGTGGGAGCTGAAGCCAAGAAAATGCTGGGCCGCACTCCGGGCAACATTACAGCCATCCGGCCCATGAAAGAAGGAGTCATAGCTGATTTTGAAATTACCGAGGCCATGCTCAGGCATTTCATTGCCAAGGTGCATAACAGCAGAAGGCTGGTGAGGCCCAGAATAATCATCTGCGTACCCACAGGTATCACTCAGGTGGAAAAAAGGGCAGTCAAGGAATCGGCCCAGAGCGCCGGAGCCAGGGAAGTGTATCTCATCGAGGAGCCCATGGCTGCCGCCATAGGTGCCAACCTGCCCATAACCGAACCGACCTCCAATATGGTGGTGGATATTGGCGGCGGCACCACAGAGGTGGCTGTCATATCCCTGTCCGGAATTGTCTACAGCCGCTCGGTGCGCATTGGAGGCGACAAGATGGATGATGCCATCAAACACCATGTAAAGCGCAAGTACAACATGCTGATCGGAGAAGGCAGCGCAGAGATCATCAAGAATACTATAGCCTCAGCCTATCCCATGGAAGAGGAACAGGAAATGGTCGTCAAGGGCAGAGACCTGGTTTCCGGCATCCCCCAGAACGTCACCATTACTTCTGAAGAGGTCCGCAAGGCCATTTCCGAGCAGGTAGAAAGCATTGTTCAGGCCGTGCGCATCGCCCTGGAGCAGACTCCTCCTGAGCTGGCCGCAGACATAGTGGACCGGGGCATAGTTCTCACCGGCGGAGGATCCCTGCTTAAAGGCCTGGACCAGCTCCTCCAGGAAGAGACCGCGCTTCCCATTACAGTAGTTGACGATCCCCTGTCCACAGTGGTCATAGGGTCGGGGAAAGTCCTGGACAACCTTGATGTTCTCAAGGAGGTGACCATAGATTAGCCCGGAACTTACACTTAAAAAGATTATTGCCATTTTTTTTGCTTTCCTGGTCCTGTACCTGAGCCTTTATACCTGGAACGCCCGTACCGGGACCCTGGACAATCTGGCTTCATATTCCGGCCTGGAATTCACAGGCTGGGTGATAAAGCCGGGAATATTGCTGCACAGCAATGCAGCTGCTTTCTGGGAGAGATATGTGCATCTGGTGGAAGTGCACAGGGAGAATCTGGCTCTCAGGGAAGAAATTGACCGTCTCAGGATGGAGCTGGCAGTCAAGACTGAAAGGGCTGCCTCAGCAGCAAGGATGGAAGAGCTCCTGGATTTTGTTCCCCCCCGGGGATGGTCCGGCAGCGGGGCCAGGATAGTGGCGCACAGATATGGCCCTCTGGGGGTATTGGAATCCGTTATAGTGGACAAGGGCAAGCTGCAGGGTATCAACTCCAATATGCCGGTTATCACCCCGGATGGAGTGGTGGGCAGGACCTTCAAGGTAGGGCTCAACTTCTCCACTGTGCTCCTGCTTTCCGATCCCAACAGCCGGATTCCGGTCGTGAGTGAGCGGACCAGAGTGCCGGGCATTGCAGTGGGTCAGGGCTACGGCAGGCCCCTGGCGGTGCACTACGTGCATTTAAATGCCTTTCTGGCAGAGGATGAGTACCTGGTCACATCGGGCACAGCGGGAATTTATCCCAAGGGTCTGCCTGTGGCCCGGGTAAGCAGGATAGAACGGTCAGAAATCCATCTTTTTCAGCTGGTAGAGGCTGAAATGCTTTGTGGGGTAATGAGCAGGGAGGAGGTGCTGATATTGAATAATAAAACTGAGCTCAAGACGGATTACCTGGGTTTTGAAAATATCATTCCGGACCTTCCTCCCGTTCAAAAATACCCTGAAGCACAGTAAAAGCATGGTCAATCTGCCGGCTCTGCATTATTGTTCATTTGGGGCAGAAAAAGCACAGGACGCGGGACTCTCCTTATGCAGCCATTTCCTGTCTTGAGCAGCAGAGATGTCTGTCAATAGTCTGAGGACAAACATGCGGGGTTTCATTGCAGCTTAAGCAGGTGGTTTTCTGGCTTGTTTACACCCTGCTGGGCGTCTGGGGGCAGTTTCTCCTGCCTGGAGTGGACTTCTTCAGTCCGGGTCTGGTGGTGCTTTTGCAGGTTAAAAGCCTTAAGCCGGCCTTCTGGCTGTGCCTGGCCTGGATCCTAATTCAGGAGGGGACAGGAACTCTGGCTTTCGGCACGGCCATGCTTTTTTATGCAGGCCTTGTATCTGCGTTTTACTGGGCTGCAATTTTTTTTGAGGCCAGAAACGTTTTATTTTCCGCTGTATTTTTTCTCTTTCTTGCCGGATTCAAGTCAGCTCTTATCCGGATAATGTCCTCTGTACAGGATCTGGCTCCTGCTGTTCATATGGAACCGGAGTCTTTTCTGATCCAGTTTGGAGCGTATTTCGGGATCTGGCTGATCACCTCTCACATGTACAGGAAATTTTTGATTCATGAACCAGTTCAGGGAAAATAGCTTTTTCAGCGACAGGCCAGCCTCTCATTTTCTCCTGGTCCTGGTTGCGGCTCTTTTCTTTGTGCTTGCCTTCAGGCTCTGGTTTCTTCAGATATACAAGGGGGAGTTTTATTTTCAGAAAGCCCAGGAAAACCTGCAGCGCAGGCAGCATGTATATGCTCCCAGGGGACTTTTTCTGGACCGGGAGGGCAGGCTTCTTGCTGTGAACGAGCCTTCGTACAGCCTGGCCCTGGTGCGCGAGGACACCCCGGATATGGATCGGACATTAAAGCAGATCAGCAAATGGACCGGCAAGTCTCTGGATGAGCTCAGGGCTGATTTCGAACGGGGCCGGAGCATGGTCCGGTCCTTTGAAAATCAGATCCTGGTATCCAATCTTTCCTTTGAGCTTCTGACCAGGGTGGAAACAGAAGCTCCCTACTGGCCCGGAGTTAAAGTGGTTGTTCAGCCAAGGCGCAGGTATCTGCAGGGAGAGGTGATGTCCCATGTTCTCGGGTATGTGGCTCAGGCCAGTGAGCAGGAGCTGGCTGCAGACCCCGGGCTGCGGCTTGGAGACAATGTGGGCAAGCATGGTCTTGAATACACCATGGAAAGGATTCTGCGGGGCAGCAGGGGGCTGAAACAGCTTGAAGTGGATGCCGCAGGAAGGGTGTTGCGTGAATATATGCTGGCTCCCCCCCAGCCTGGTAAGGATCTGCAGTTGAGTATTGATCTGGAGCTGCAGACCTATATTTATTCATTAATGGAAGGCAGGACAGGTTCAGTAGTCGTCCTGGATGCGGATACAGGGCAGGTCCTGGCTCTGGTGAGCACTCCGGGCTATGACAACAACAAATTCGTTTTCGGCGTTTCCAGGGATCAATGGAGAAACCTTCTGGAAAATCCGCATCATCCCCTGCAGAATCGCAGCATCCAGAACGCATATCCCCCGGGTTCAGTGTTCAAACCCCTGATGGCCGCCCTGGGCCTTGAAAACCCGGAAATTTCTCCTGGCCAAGAGGTTTCGTGTACCGCAAGATACAGGCTGGGAGACAGGGTCTTCAGGTGCTGGCGCTCTCATGGGCGGGTGAATATGAACCGGGCCCTGGTGGAGTCGTGCGACACCTATTTTTATCAGCTGGGGGAGAGGCTGGGCGTGGATCAGATCAGCAGCTTTTCCGTGGCCAGCGGTTTTGGCCGGCGGACCGGGATAGATCTGCCCCATGAAAGGGCAGGACTGGTGCCCACCAGGGAATGGAAGAGGCAGCGATTTAATGATGCCTGGCGGGGAGGAGACAATCTTAATCTGGCCATTGGACAGGGATTTATCCAGGTCACCCCTTTGCAGATGGCCAGACTGACTGCAGCCATAGCCAATGGAGGGCACCTGTACAGACCCAGCCTGTTTCTGGAGGAGAAAAAGCTGGACCCGGAGCCTCTGCCGTGGAGTGCCGGGACCAGGGAATTCATTTATCAGGCCATGCTGGATACCGTGGAAAAGGAGCGCGGTACCGCCAGGAGGCTGCGCACCAGGGGTGCTGATGTCGGAGGAAAGACCGGGACTGCACAGGTTGTAAGGCTGATGCCTGAACATACCGAGGATGATCCCGAGGCTGTGGATTACTGGTTAAGGCATCATGCCTGGATGATCAGCTTTGCTGTCAGCGGCAGTCAAAGATATGCAGTAGCGGCACTGGTGGAGCACGGAGGTTCCGGCAGTGCCGCAGCCGGTCCTGTGGTCAAGGCGGTTTTTGACTATCTGTTCCCCCAGGATCAGGAACAAACCACAGGACATGATCCATGATCGACAGGCAGATGATACTGCATATCAACTGGGCCATGCTGGGAGTCGTGCTCCTGCTTTTTGCCGCAGGAGTACTCAATCTTTATTCAGCCAGTGCGTACCGGATCGGCGAGGGGACCACACTGACTCCATTCTACAGTAAGCAGCTGATCTGGGGAGCAGTGGGCTTTCTGGCCATGCTCGGGTTCATGCTCGTTGATTACCGGCATTTCAAGGCAGTTTCATGGTATATCTACATGTTCTTCCTGTTGCTGCTGCTGGCGGTCTATTTTTTCGGAGTACCCATTTATGGTGCCCAGAGATGGCTGAGTCTTGGATTTGTCAGTTTTCAGCCCAGCGAGCTGGTCAAGATCGGCATGGTGATTCTTACTGCGCATTTTTTGTCCCGGATCCAGCATCCTCTTGAATTGAGAGATCTGCTTAAAGTGTCTGCAATGGTCATGGTTCCTGCGGTCCTTGTAATCAAACAGCCGGACCTGGGATCAGGGCTTATAATCATACTGCTAACTGGCGGGATTGTTCTGTATCACGGAATAGCCAAAAAACTGATGAAAATTATGCTGGCCCTGGTTCCCGTTATTTTGCCTCTGGGATGGCTTTTTCTTCATGACTACCAAAAGACCAGACTGCTCAGCTTCATTAATCCCGCACAGGACCCGCTGGGTTCAGGCTATCACGTGATCCAGTCCCAGATCGCTGTGGGTTCGGGAGGATTCTGGGGCAAGGGATTCATGGAGGGTACTCAGAGCCAGCTGCGGTTTCTTCCTGAAAAACATACTGATTTCGCATTTGCAGTATTCGGCGAAGAATGGGGATTTGCGGGTTCTGTGATTCTGCTTCTATTGTTCTGTGTTTTTCTGTATCAGATCCTTATTGTCTCCCAGGAAGCAAAGGACAGGTTTGGATCATTGCTGTGCGTCGGAGTGTTTTTCTATTTTTTCTGGCAGATCCTGGTTAACATGGGAATGGTTCTGGGCCTTGTGCCTGTTGTGGGCATACCCCTGCCATTTATCAGTTATGGTGGGACTTCAGCCATGGTCAACTTTATCATGGTCGGCCTGGTCCTGAACGTGTCCATGCGCAGATTCATGTTCAAGGGCTGATTAATGCCTGGTGCGTTGAGATTCATATTCAAGGATAAAGGAGCAGACATGGGCAAGGATGAAATAAATGCCTTCATGGGCACCGGTACAGCTTATAATGGAAAACTGGTGTTCCAGGGGACAGTGCGCATAGACGGCGATTTTGAAGGAGAGATAGAATCGGAGGGAACACTGATTGTTGGCCAGGATGCCAGAGTCAAGGGCACGATTAATGTAGGGCATCTGGTGCTGAGCGGGTCCCTTGAGGGGGAGATCAAGGCTCAGGGCAGAGTCACGATATACAAACAGGCCAGTATTCAGGGCAAGATACTGACCCCCTCCCTTGTAGTCGAGGAGGGCGCCACAATCAAAGGCGAGATTGATATGGAGGGAGTCGGTTCCAGCGGGAAGGGTCATGATTCAGAATAAGGCTCCTCGACGCAACGTGTGGATTTTATATACAGTTAAAAATTAAGAGCCTTATCCAGAATACCAGCTCCGGGGTTTTGGCAAAAGGGCTCGTTTCAGACAGTTTGAGCCGCTTTTGCCAACACCCCGGAGCTGGAAAGATATAGTATAGTGCCATAACAATTCCAAAGCATACGTCGAAGAGCCCCAGAATAAAAGGGGCCTGAGACACAAATCTTCATGAGCCTTGCAATGGTCTCTGGAACAAAATTTCAAAACATATGTGAAATTTGGTGCGAAATCATCAACAATAAAACAGCCGATTTTTAAAGTACAAAATAAAATTGCTATAAAACAGACTTGTTATAGCGTATCAATATTTTTTCTGTTCCCAGAAAAACAGGAAAAAGGCTTTGACACAGGATGGCAAATTGACTAAGGACAGATAGAAATTTATCCGGCAAAGCCAACTTTGAACAAAAATTCACATTCTCGGGAGGGCCTATGATTGAACTAAACATCACCTTTTTTATTCAGCTGGTCAATTTTTTTATTGTCCTGTTGCTGCTCAATCTTATTCTGTACAAGCCCATAAGAGGAATGCTGCGCAGGCGGGCTGAGATTATGCACCAAAAGGTGGAAGATATCGAGAGTTTCAACGCCAGCGCTGAGGAAAAGCTCAGATCTTATGAGCAGGAACTGGAGCAGGCCCGGCTCAAAGCTCAGGAAATAAGGCAGGAAAAGAAAGGGGAAGGCTTTGAGGAGGAAAAACAGATAGTTCAGTCTGCTTCCCAGGAAGCAATGGGCATACTTCAGACGGCCCGGGAAAAGGCAAAGTCAGAGAAGGAAAGCGCACTGGCAGCGCTTAAGAAACAGGTGGATAAATTTGCGGGGCTGGCAGCAGAGAAGATTCTGGGCAAAGCCTAAAAATTAAAGGGAGGCTCAAGCGGTGAACACAAAAACAAAGTTGCTGATTTTGGGGGTCGTTCTGCTGGCTGCTGCCATTTTCAATATTGCAGATCCCTTCAATCTGCCCGAGGATGCCAGGGACCAGATCTGGAGGGTGATCAATTTTATCATCTTCTTGACCATTCTCTACTATGCAGGTGGATATAAGCTGTTTGAATTTTTTCCCAGCCGCAGCAGTGAAATCGAAACCGAACTCAAGGATCTGGGCTCCAGGAAAAAGGAAGCTGAGCAAAAACTTGAGAATGTACAGAAGAGCATAGCTAATCTGGAGCAGGAAAGGGCACAGATTCTTGAACAGGCAAAAGCTCAGGGCGAAAACCTGAAAAAGCAGATCATTGCCAAGGCCGAAGCCCAGGCTGCTCAGATCAAGGAGCAGGCTCAAGTTTCAGCCCAGCAGGAGGCCAAGCAGGCCTTGCAGGAAATCCGGGCCGAGCTGGCGGACAAGGTGGCTGAGGCTACCGAGGCCATGATCAAGAAAAAACTGAAGGCCGAGGACCACAAGACTCTTATTAATGACAGTCTAACAAGGGTGGTGCTAAATTGATAGGAAGTATAGTTGCCAGAAGATACGCCCGCGCCCTTTTCGCCCTGGCACAGAAGCAGGGCGAGAAAGAGCTCAAGGCCTACGGTGATGATTTGGCCAGGTTCGTTGATGTCCTGGAGGGCTATCCGGATTTGATCAGGATTTTCCGCAATCCGGTCATTTCCGTGAACGAGAAGAAAGAGGTCGTAAAACAGCTTCTGGGCAAAATAAAGCCCAACAAAGTGGTAGCCAATTTTTGTTATCTGCTAGCGGATAAGGGAAGACTGGATCAGCTAGCCGAGATCCAGGTTTATTATGCCAAGCTTCTGGATGATTACCAGGGAGTTCTACGTGGAGAAGTGGTGACCGCCATTAAGCTAGCCGAGAATGTCAGGCAGGATATAGTGGACAAACTGGAAAAACAGGCCGGCCTGCAAGTGGTTCTGGATTATAAGGTTGATCCGGAAATTGTGGGCGGACTGGTATTAAAGGTCGGTGATAAGGTTCTGGATGCCAGCATAAGGGCGCAACTGCAAATTTTGAAAGAAAACATCAAAAGGGGTGAGTAGGGCTATGCAAATAAAAGCAGAAGAAATCAGCCAGATTATTGAAGGTCAGATCAAGGATTACGAAAAACGCGTAGAAATGAGCGAAACCGGTGTGGTCCTGTCAGTGGGCGATGGCATAGCCCGGGTGTATGGGGTGGAAAATGCCCAGTCCCTGGAGATGCTGGAGTTCCCTGGGGGGGTCATGGGCCTGGCTTTGAACCTGGATGAAGACAATGTGGGCTGCGCCTTGCTTGGTGAGGACGTGCACATCAAGGAGGGGGATCTGGTCAAAAGGACCGGACGCATAGCCTCGGTTCCGGTGGGAGAGGCGGTTCAGGGCCGGGTAATAGACCCTCTGGGCAATCCCCTTGACGGTCTGGGGCCCATCGAAACCAAGCAGACCAGGAATGTGGAGGTCATAGCTCCGGGTGTTGTGGTGCGCAAGCCGGTGAATGAGCCCATGTATACCGGTCTGAAGGCCATTGACGCCATGACCCCTGTAGGCCGGGGCCAGCGCGAGCTCATCATCGGTGACCGCCAGATAGGCAAGACCGCCATCTGCATTGACGCAATCCTGGCCCAGAGAGAAACTGATATCCACTGCATTTACGTGGCCATCGGTCAGAAGAAATCCACAGTGGCCCAGGTGGTGGATACCTTGAAAAAATACGGAGCCATGGACTATACCACGGTTATCTCAGCCACGGCTTCAGAACCGGCTCCCCTGCAGTATATCGCTGCATATGCCGGGTGCACCATGGGGGAATATTTCCGGGACAAGGGTGAACATGCCCTGATCATGTATGACGACCTTTCCAAGCACGCCCAGGCCTACCGGCAGATGTCCCTGCTCTTGAGGCGCCCTCCCGGTCGCGAGGCCTATCCTGGAGACGTTTTTTACCTGCATTCCAGGCTCCTGGAAAGGGCGGCCAAGATGGGTGACAAGCTCGGCGGAGGATCCCTTACTGCACTGCCCATAATTGAAACCCAGGCCGGAGACGTATCCGCCTACATCCCTACCAACGTAATTTCCATTACTGACGGCCAGATATATCTGGAACCAGGGCTTTTCTATGCCGGTGTCAGACCGGCCATCAACGTGGGTCTTTCCGTATCCAGGGTGGGTGGCGCAGCCCAGATCAAGGCGGTGAAGAAGGTGGCCGGAACCCTGCGCCTGGACCTGGCCCAGTACAGAGAGCTGGCAGCATTTGCTCAGTTCGGATCCGAACTGGATGCCGCCACCCAGAAACGCCTGGTCAGGGGAGAAAGGCTGGTTGAACTGTTAAAACAGCCCCAATACATGCCCATGCCCGCGGAGGAACAGGTTATCTCCCAGTTCTGCGGCGCCAAAGGGTACCTGGATGATCTGCCTGTAGAAGCTGTGAGCAGATTCGAATCTGAACTGCTGGAATACTTCAGAAGCCAGAAGCCCAACATACTCAATGAAATCAAGGAAACAGGAGATTTCAGCAGCGAACTGGAAAAAGAAATTATTGCTGCCATGGACGAGTTCAAAAAGACCTTTAAAGCATAAAGCGGGAGCAGCACATGGCATCATTCAGGGAGATACAGAGAAAGATCGGCGCGGTCAAAAAAACCAAGCAGATCACCAAGGCCATGAACATGGGGGCCTCGGCCAAACTGCGCGGTGCCCAGGACCGCATTGAACGCTTCAGGCCATATGCCGAGAAATACTTCGAGATCCTTTCCGACCTTTCCGCCCGGGTTGACCCCGGTATCCACCCACTTCTGGAAAAGCGGGAGGAGATCAAAAATGTAGGCATAATTCTGATAACATCGGACAAAGGACTTTGCGGCGCTTTCAACAGCAATCTGATCAGCAAGTGTAACGCTCTGGCCCGGAACAAGGCGGCTGAGGGCAAAGAGGTCCAGCTGATCTGTGTTGGGAAAAAAGGCTATGATTTTTTCCGAAGAAGGAAGCAGAATATTGCTGATTCCTATCGGGAGGTCATGGGCAGCTTTGACTTTCAGCTGGCCAATGAAATCGGCACCAAGGTGATCAACAGATATCTGGATCAGGAAATGGATGAGGTGCACATAGTCTATTCCGAATTTGTTTCCATGGTCAGACAGGTGCCGCAGGCTGCACAGGTCCTGCCGGTGGTCCAGGCGGAAGCACCAGTCGAAGGCGGCCCGCAAAGCGAATATCTGTTTGAGCCGTCAGTGGAAGGCCTGCTGGCCGAGATTCTGCCCAGATACATCAAGGTCCAGGTGTACAGAGGGCTGCTGGACACATCCTGCAGCGAGCATGCAGCCAGAATGACGGCCATGGACAACGCCACCAGGAACTGCGACGAAATGGTTGACCAGCTGACCCTGGCATACAACAAGGCCAGGCAGGCGGCGATCACTTCTGAGCTGATGGACATAGTCGGCGGCGCTGAAGCATTAAGATAAAAAATGATAAAAGGGGGCAAATAAAAGATGAGTGCACAGAATATCGGAAAAATCGTACAGGTCATCGGGAATGTTGTTGATCTGGAGTTTCCTGAAGGCAAACTTCCCAGCATCATGAACGCTGTTTACCTGACCAACCCCACCATTTCCAGCGAAAAAGACAATCTTGTGTTGGAAGTGGCCCAGCACCTGGGGAACAACGTTGTACGCACCATCGCCATGGACAGCACCGACGGTCTGGCCCGCGGCATGGAAGGCAAAGATACCGGACATCCTATCAAGGTTCCGGTAGGCAAGGCCACTCTGGGCCGGATCATGAACGTTGTGGGGCGTCCAGTAGATGACAAGGGGCCCATCAAGAGTGAGCATTACTATCCCATTCACAGGCCTGCCCCCTCATTTGTGGAGCAGAGCACCACCATTGAACTCCTGGAAACCGGGGTCAAGGTCATTGATCTCATCATCCCCTTCCCCAAGGGCGGCAAGATGGGCATGTTCGGAGGCGCCGGTGTAGGCAAGACAGTGGTGCTCATGGAAATGATCAACAATATCGCCAAGCAGCACGGCGGCATTTCGGTATTTGCCGGCGTGGGAGAAAGAACCCGGGAAGGCAATGATCTATATCTGGAAATGATCGAAGCCGGGGTTATCGACAAAGCTGCTTTGATTTACGGTCAGATGACCGAGCCTCCGGGAGCCAGGGCCAGGGTCGGGCTGACCGCTCTGACAGCGGCTGAATACTACCGGGATGAGGAAAACCAGGACGTGCTTCTCTTCATCGACAACATCTTCCGTTTCACCCAGGCCAACCAGGAAGTGTCCGCTCTGCTGGGCCGCATGCCTTCCGCAGTGGGTTACCAGCCCACCCTGGCCACGGACCTTGGAGCCCTGCAGGAACGCATCACTTCCACGGATAAGGGCTCAGTCACTTCGGTTCAGGCCATTTACGTTCCGGCCGACGACCTGACCGACCCAGCCCCGGCCACAACCTTTGCCCACCTGGACGGCAGCATTGTTCTTTCCCGGCCCATTGCAGAGCTGGGAATCTATCCTGCGGTTGATCCCCTGGACTCAACCTCCAGGATACTGGATCCCAATGTGCTTACCCAGGAGCATTACACCGTGGCCCGTGAAGTCCAGATGACTCTTCAGAAATACAAGGACCTGCAGGATATTATCGCCATTCTGGGAATGGAGGAACTGTCCGAGGAAGACAAGATTACCGTGTCCAGGGCCAGAAAGATCCAGCGCTTTCTGTCCCAGCCCTTCCACGTGGCTGAAACCTTTACCGGAAAGGCCGGACGCTATGTCAAGCTGGAGGACACCATCCGCGGATTCAGAGAGATACTGGACGGCAAACACGATGAGATTCCCGAAGGCGCGTTCTACATGGTCGGATCTATAGACGAAGTCCTGGAAAAGGCCAAGGAAGCCTAGCCTGATTTGACTGCCGAATGTTTTATGGGCAGGATGTCCCGCGGCAGTCTGCGCAAACAAGCAAGCCGGGTGCGTGACATCGTGCCGGTCATGTAATCGGGTTCTGCCCCGGCGAGCAACTAGACTCAGGGCTACAGAACCCTCTCAACAGTCTGCTGGATACAAGGGGGTATTATGGCTAATTTGATAAAATTGGAAATCGTCACTCCGGACAGGAACCTTCTGAGCGAAGACGTGGAGTATGTGGGAGCGCCCGGTGTAAGCGGTGATTTCGGGGTGCTGCACAATCACACTCCATTTCTGACCGCCCTGAGTATCGGCAGTCTTTTTTATAAAAAGGACGGCCGCAAATACTATGTATTTGTTTCCGGGGGGTTTACCGAAGTTACCCCGACCAAGGTGTCGGTACTTGCCGAGGTGGCGGAGAAGGCGGAAGAGATCAGCCTGGAGAGAGCCAGGAAAGCCAAGGAAAGAGCTGAGCAGCGTCTGCAGCAGGAACGAGAACGTATAGATTACGTCCGGGCCAAAATTGCCCTGGCCAGAGCCATGCAGCGTATGCGGGTCAGAGAGGAGGCGTCCAGCGCCGGCACTATCAGCATGTAATCGATTTTTGACCCGGGCTTTAAAAAACCCCTCACCTATTTTAAAACCAGTGAGACCTGTCCTGCAGATTCTGTTCCGATCAGTCCTTGATCGCTACAGAATGCGGATGGAACCTGTTTAAAATAGGTGAGGGGTTTTTTTGTCTGGACATGCACTTTATATTTCTATAATTTGATATCCTAAGCATGAATCAGCTTTTGGTGAATATGGTACGGGATCGGGAGATGGAGGATAACGAAAAGACTTCAAGGCATGAGGCTTCAGATGCAGCAGCATTAGTACTGGCTGCGGGTAAAGGTACAAGGATGCATTCTCCTCTGCCCAAGGTTCTGCATCAGCTTCTGGATAAGCCCATGCTCTGGTATATTCTGGAAACACTGGACAGGATCTTTGCATCCAGACAGATATTAGTGGCCGGTCATGGGTATGAGCAGGTCAAGCAGAGCATGGTGTCAAGAAAACTGGAGCTTGTTTATCAGAGTCAGCAGCTGGGAACTGGACATGCTCTTCAGGAGGCATGGCCTGCTGTAAAGGAAAGCGGCCTGGAATGGCTGCTGGTGATTAACGGAGACACCCCGCTGGTCAGTGCTGAGCATCTATGTACGCTCCTTGAGCATCTGAAGAACCAAGACGCAGACATGGGTTTCATAACCCTGTCCATGCCTGATCCGGGCAGCTACGGAAGGGTTCTGCGCCAGGCCGGCGGTGAACCCCTGGCTATAATCGAAGCCAAAGATTTTGATCCAGCCACACATGGCCATGATGTTTATGAAGTAAATTCAGGTATTTATGCTTTCAAAACCCTGTCGCTTCAGAGGATCCTGTTTCAGCTCGATGCAGACAATGCCCAGAAGGAATTTTACATCACTCAGCTCGTGTCTCTGGCTGCCAGGGAAGGAATGCGTGTAACGGCAGTTAATGCAGGTGACTGCCCGGAACTTCTGGGCATCAATACACCTGGAGAACTGTTGCGGCAGGAGGAAAGGATCAGGGCGGCGATAGTAGACAAACACATTGAAAAGGGTGTATATATACGGACTAAGGATTCAGTGCGCATCGGGGCAGGGGTACAGATCGGGCCCGGTGCTGAGGTAACCGGTCCTGCGGAAATATACGGCAGAACCAGGCTTGCATCCGGATGCAGGATTGCTTCCAATTGCTATATCCAGGACAGCTTTATCGGCGAGGCCCATGTTTTTTCCTTTTCTCACATAGAAAAATCTGTTATCGGAGATAAAACAAAAATTGGCCCTTTTGCCCGGCTGAGACCAGGAGCTGAGGTTCATGAGAAGGCCGCAGTGGGCAATTTTGTGGAAATAAAAAATTCCTCTGTAGGCTCAGGAAGCAAGATCAATCATTTATCATATATAGGAGATACCTGGATCGGCCGGTCAGCTAATGTGGGCGCCGGGACCATTACCTGCAATTATGACGGACGGGAAAAACACAGAACCACTATCGGGGACGGAGTTTTCGTAGGCAGCAATACAGCCCTCGTGGCTCCGGTATGCCTGCACAAGAACAGCATGGTCGGGGCAGGATCGACCATAACCAGAGATGTATCAGAGGGCAGTCTGAGTATCGCCCGGGCAAGACAGAAGAATCTGGAAGGCAAAAACCCCCTTAAGAACCTCAAAGACAGTAATAAAGCATAATCAGTGGAAAATATGGATGTCATAGCCAGGCTGGCTGAAAAGCTTGACAAGCTTCTGGATTATAAAAACAGACTGGAACAGGAAAATCAAACTCTGAAGCAGGAGCTGGAAGCCGAAAGGCAGAAGAACAGCCTGGTCCTGAACAAGGTTGACGAACTGCTCCAGAAAATTGATGA
Source organism: Desulfonatronospira sp. (assembly GCA_003551155.1). Taxonomy (GTDB): domain Bacteria; phylum Desulfobacterota; class Desulfovibrionia; order Desulfovibrionales; family Desulfonatronovibrionaceae; genus Desulfonatronospira. Next base: position 19,011 of record PUMA01000181.1, on the reverse strand, counting down.
AGAAACATCTTTTTGATGCCTGAGTACAACATAAATATTCTGGGTCTGGATTTGAGCTTTAAGACGGATGCAGGCCCGGAAAGGGTCGAACAGGCACGGGCTTTTCTGGAAAAGCGTTTTGCCGACTTGGAGAAAAGAGGAAATAAGCTGAGCAGGGAAAGATTGCTTGTTTTCCTTGCCCTTGGATTGGCTGATGATTATCTTCAATCTGATAGAAAACTTGTGGACCTGCAGAGCAGGGCTGACCGGCTGGTGCAAAAGATAGGCGGTCCCGAGTCAGACAGTTAATCTATCAGTAAAAAATAGCTTTAAATAATTCCTGGCAGGTGCGTGATGGAGATAATTTATTTTGAGCCAACAGTAACCTCAAGGGAGCCGCTGCGCAGCTTTGGTGTGCATGCCCCTGACGTCGCGGGGAAGCCTGAAGAAGCTGCTTTGGCGCCCACCTGTATAAACGAGGTTCAAGATAAGTTACCACACGGCCTGCCGGGGTAATATAGTTTTCAGCCATCCTTGCCTCCTCCATTTCCTCTCCGGTAAAATGTCTTTTCCTTAACTAAGCCCATTCAGACCAGCAGACTTGGTTGTTCTCCGGCTCACGGGTCTTTTCCGTGCACTGCATGAAATCCTCAGCCTGCTCATGGCATGGCAACGGATTTGCTCAGTGTCTCTGAAAGGGCCGCGGGTTGGCCAGAGTTTATCATATAAGGAGTAAGCCATGTGGAGCAGCATAGTCATAACAGCAATTATCGCCCTGGGCGTGGGCATTCTGGCGGGGTTTCTGGCCCAGAAATATTTCATCAGCAAGAGAGTACTTGAAAATCAGAAGCTGGCTGACAGGATCCTGGAGGAGGCCAGGAAGGAGGCTTCTGCTCAAAAAAAGGAGATCCTGCTTCAGGCCAAGGACGAGGCCTTCAAGCAGAAAAAGGAGCTGGAGAAAGAAGCCAGGGACAGGGAAAAGGAGCTTAAGAAGCAGGAGCAGAGGCTTCAGGAGAAGGAAGAACGTCTGGAAAGCAAACTGGAAAAGGTGGCTCAAAAAGAAAGTGAGGTGGTTGCCTGGGAAAACCGGTTGTCCAGACAGGAACGTACTTTTACCGAAAAAGAAGAGCAGCTGCAGCAATTGATTGAGCAGCAGAGCAGAAAGCTGGAGGAGATTTCCGGGATGACCAGAGAGGAGGCCAAAGACAGGCTCATGACTGACGTTGAAAGCAAGACCAGGCATGAAGCAGCCAAGATGATCCGTCAGATAGAGATGGAAGCACAGGAGACTGCAGCCAAGAAGGCCAAGGAAGTACTGGCTCTCTCCATCCAGCGCTATGCCGGTGATTATGTATCCGAACACACTGTTTCGGCCGTGGAGCTTCCCAGTGAAGACATGAAGGGCAGGATCATCGGTAGGGAGGGCCGGAACATACGGGCCATTGAAGCGGCAACAGGCGTGGATCTGATAATAGATGACACTCCTGAAACCGTTGTTTTATCTGCTTACAGTCCCTTGCGCCGGGAGGTGGCCAAGCAGTCCCTGGAGAGACTCATAAGCGACGGCCGTATTCATCCCGCCCGCATCGAGGATATTGTGGACAAGGTCAAGAAGGAGCTTGACGTCAAGCTTAGAGAAATTGGCGAGCAGGCCACATTCGACGTGGGAGTATACGGCATCCATCCCGAACTTATCCGCCTGCTGGGGCACCTGCATTACCGCACAAGCTTTTCCCAGAACGTGCTCCAGCATTCCATTGAAGTGGCCTTTTTGTGCGGAGTGATGGCTGCCGAACTGGGTCTGGACCAGAAAAAGGCCAAACGGGCCGGTCTGCTTCACGATCTGGGCAAGGCAGTGGATCACGAGGTGGAAGGTTCGCACGCAGCCATTGGTGCTGAGCTGGCCAAGAAGCACAATGAATCCAGGGAAATAATCCACGCCATTGCTGCCCATCATGAGGATGTGCCCCCTGAATCACTACTGGCAGTGCTTGTCCAGGCAGCGGACAGCCTTTCAGGGGCCAGGCCAGGAGCCAGAAAAGAATTGCTGGAGAATTATGTCAACCGGCTGGAAGAGCTGGAAAAAATTGCCACCGGTTTTGAGGGTGTTCACCGTTCTTTCGCCATACAGGCCGGCCGGGAACTACGGGTAATAGTAGACTGTGATCTGATTGACGATGATGCCACCCATCTTTTGAGCAAGGAGATCGCCGGTAAAATCGAAGAAAACATGACCTATCCGGGGCAGATCAAGATTACTGTAATCCGGGAAAAGAGAGCAGTGAACTATGCCAAGTAATGATTGTGTTACAGAGGATTACCGGGCAGGGATTAAGACCTGGAGGTCACTTTCCGGATCTGTCAGGAAAATACAGGAGAACATCGGACTACAATGTATCCGGGCGGAGAAGAAATGATCCGTGAGCAGCAGGAAACAATGGATCTTATCCGGCGCGGCAGCCATGAGATTATCAGTGAGCAGGAACTGGTGACCAAGCTGGGAAGAAACAGGCCTTTGAAGGTCAAGGCCGGTTTTGATCCCACTGCCCCTGATCTGCACCTTGGACATACCGTGCTTATTCAAAAGCTCAAGCATTTTCAGGAGCTGGGGCATAAGGTGTTTTTTCTTATCGGAGATTTCACAGGCATGATCGGGGATCCTTCAGGAAAATCCGAAACCCGCAGAAAACTCACCCGGGAAGAGGTGATGCACAATGCAGAAACATACAGACGACAGATATTCAAGATCCTGCATCCGGATAAGACAGAGCTGGTCTTCAACTCTGCCTGGATGGACAGGTTCAAAGCTTCTGATTTCGTGGAGCTGTGCTCCAAATATACCGTAGCCAGGATGATGGAAAGAGATGATTTTGATAAGCGCTTCAGGGAGAACCGTTCCATAGCCATACATGAATTTCTGTATCCTCTTATACAGGGGTATGATTCGGTGGTGCTGGAAGCCGACGTGGAACTCGGAGGCACTGATCAGAAATTCAATCTGCTTGTGGGGCGGGATCTGCAGCGCGAATACGGACTGGAGCCCCAGGTAATTCTGACCGTTCCCATACTGCAAGGCCTGGACGGCGTGCAGAAGATGAGCAAATCCCTGGGCAATTATATCGGAATAGAAGAGCCTGCCAGGGATATGTACGGCAAGCTCATGTCCATTTCTGACCAACTGATGTGGCGCTATTTCGAGCTGTTATCGGACAGGGACTTAAAGGAACTGGAGCGGATGAAACAGGATGTCCGGCAGGGGGTGCAACACCCCAAGTCCTGCAAGGAAATGCTGGCTGTGGAAATCACCACCCGTTTTCATGGTCCACGCGCTGCAGAAAAGGAGAAGGATGCGTTCAACCGCGTCTTTTCTGCCCATGAGCTGCCCAGGGATATGCAAAAAATTCGGGTGCCGGCAGCGGAAAACAGAAGGCTTGCAGATATCCTGCTGGACAGCGGACTTTGCCCCTCCCGCAGCGAGGCCAAGAGGTTGTGCAGACAGAAGGCGGTAGGTCTTTATCCCGGAGAAAAGCTCACCGATCCCGAGCATGTTTTTGCCCCGGGTGAATATACTCTAAGGGTGGGCAAGAAAAGGTTTTTGAAGCTCGATGTAGATTAAGGGTGTTTCTTCATGCTGGATAGAAAATCTGCAGGGCCTGGATTTTTTTTTGGATCAGCCATGGCCTGGTCCAGGATGATCAAGTTAGAGCACTCTGTCTTTGCCCTGCCTTTTGCTTATATGGGCCTTTTCTGGTCCGCAGGAGGGTGGCCCGGCTGGAGGGTTTTCATTTTTCTGAGCCTGGCCATGGTGGCTGTTCGTTCCTTTGCCATGACCTTTAACCGCCTGGCCGATATATCCCTGGATGCCAGGAATCCCAGGACACGCAACCGTGAACTGGTCACCGGAGAGATACGGGTCAGGGATGCCTATTATTTTCTCATAGGGAGCGGACTGTTTTTTGTAGTTTCCTGTGCATTCCTGAATCAGGTGGCTTTTTACCTGTCCTTTTTCGCACTGGCCTGGTCCGCCCTATACAGCTACACCAAGAGGCTGACCAGCCTGTGTCATTTCTTTCTGGGTTCTGTGCTGGCGCTGGCGCCCCTTGCAGGATGGATAGCATACGCTCCGGAGCTGACGTTGCCAGGAGTGTTTCTTTTTCTGGGAGTACTGTTCTGGGTGGCCGGATTCGACATCCTTTACGCCAGCCAGGATGCGGATTTTGATCAGCAGGCAGGACTCAAGTCCATTCCAGCCGGATCAGGACTGCATACGGCTTTTGCCCTGGCCGGTTTTTCCCATGTCAATGCTGCTCTTTTCTTTCTCCTGGCTGGAGTGGCGGTGCAGGCCACATGGCCCTATTACCTGGCATGGATGTTTGTGTCAGCAATACTGTATCTGGAACACAGGATGATTTCTCCGGACAACCTGGAGAAGCTCAATGTGTCATTTTTTACGCTTAACGGTCTGGTCTCGGTTCTTTTGCTGGCCGGGGCCCTGGGCCATGTTTTCCTGGGTCAGGGCAGCTGACCGTAAATACAAGACAGACACTGAAAGAGGTTTTCATGCTGGAAGATAAATTCCCCTCCTACAGGGGGGATCTGAGATACCACTGCCTGGGCTGCCAGAAAAAATACCCAGGGCTTGAACTTCATTATACCTGTCCGGACTGCGGCGGAGTTTTTTTGCTCAGGGATCACAACTTTTCCGAGCTGAAAAAAATCCCTGGAGAAAAATGGCGGTTTATTTTTGATGCCAGAGCAGGGAGCAGGATCAACGCTCTCAGGGGGATATTCAGGTTTTATGAGTTCATAGCCCCGGTAGTCGAAGAAAAAGATATTGTCTACGCCGGGGAGGGCAACACCCCTTTGATACTTGCTTCCAGCAGACTCCAGAGATTTGTAGGCCAGAAGCTGGCCTTCAAGAACGAGGGTCAGAATCCCAGCGCATCCTTCAAAGACCGGGGCATGGCCTGCGCCTTCAGTTACCTGCAGAGACTGATCCGCCAAAAGGGCTGGGACCAGGTCATTACCATCTGCGCCTCCACAGGTGACACATCAGCCTCTGCAGCCCTTTACGCCGCGTATGTGAACGGACCTGTCAAATCAGTGGTTTTGCTGCCCCAGGGAAAGGTGACCAGCCAGCAGCTTTCCCAGCCCCTGGGCAGCGGAGCCGCGGTGGTGGAGCTGCCTGGAGTCTTTGACGACTGCATGCGGGTGGTGGAGTATCTGGCGGACAACTTCAGGGTGGCCCTTCTGAATTCCAAGAATGCCTGGCGCATCCTGGGCCAGGAAAGTTATGCCTTTGAGGTGGCCCAGTGGTGTGACTGGGACATGTCCGGCAGGGTTTTGTTTATTCCCGTTGGCAATGCAGGGAATATTACCGCTGTCATGAGCGGCTTCCTGAAATTGAAAGAACTCGGGGTGATAAGCTCCCTTCCAAGAATATTCGGTGTCCAGTCCAGGAATGCTGATCCGGTTTACAGGTACTACAGTCAAGACCCCGAACAAAGAAGCTTTGTTCCGGTGCAGGTCAGACCCAGCGTGGCCCAGGCAGCCATGATCGGCAACCCGGTCTCGTTTCCCAGGGTAAGGGACCTTGCCCGGCGTTTTGAGCAGGAGCAGGGCCGGGGATTTTTTAACGTGGTCCTGGTGGAGGAACAGGAAATTATTGAATCCATGCTCCTGGCCAACCGCAATGGGCATATTTCCTGCACCCAGGGGGGTGAGTGCCTGGCCGGGCTTCTGCGGGCCAGGGAGTCGGGGCTTGTGGAAAAAAGCGAACAGGCCATTCTCAATGCTACTGCCCACGCTCTCAAGTTCAGCGGCTTTCAGGATATGTATTTCAACAACTCTTTTCCCCAGGGCTATGATATTACCCCCAGGGAAGAGTTCATGAATCAGCCCAGGCAGGTACTGAGTCCTGAGCAGAAGAAAAGCATGGATGCACAGGAGTTCACCAGGACTGCTTCCCAGGAGCTGGTCCGGCTGCTTGGCTTGAAGGGAAACTGACCGGCTGCCAGACCAGTCTGAACAAGTGACTCTGCCATATTTCAACCTGTTCTATGCCTATTCCTTTCTTCAGGTACAGAGGTGCATTTTCTTTTCTGTGACCCCAGAAGTCGCCCTGGTATTTATGCGGGACATATATCCTTCTTATCCTTGCATCCATCCTGTCGAGGAGATTCAGCACATAATATGCCAGAGCCCTGCCGCGGCATAAGGAGCCAAGAGCAGGGTGCCAGGGACCGGCGGTTATCTGCTGCAGAAGCGCACCCTCGGGAGCCAGCCCGGCACGGATGACCGGTATGTCCATGCGCCAGAGACGCAGAAAAGCATGGGAAACAACACTCAGGGTTTTGTCCAGGCTCCAGGGCTGGTATGTCTGTCTGGACCAAAGCAGGGCCAGAGGGGTATTTCTTAGAACCAGGCAGGGATAGATGCGCACCCCGGCTGGTTTCAAGGAGGCAGTGATTTCAATGTCCCGGATAAATGTAGAAGTGTTGGAGCCGGGCAGGCCCGGCATAAGCTGAATGCCAAGCTCCAGCCTGTGTTTTTGTATGTTTGCGGCGGCCATATGTGCCTGCCGCCCTGTGTACCCCCGTCCTGAAAGGGAGAGCACCCGGTCGTCAAAACTCTGAATGCCCAGCTCTACCATATCCACCTGATAATCCTTTAAAAATTCAACAGTTCCCTCGTCTATACAATCCGGCCGGGTGGAGCAGCGAATATGTTCAACAGCTCCAATTTCTTTCAGGTGCCGGGCTGTATCCAGCAGGATCCTTTGGTCTTCGGCAGGCATGGCTGTAAATGTGCCTCCGAAGAAACCAAGAGAAACCTGTTTGCCTTTTTTGGCAAAACCTGCAGAAATGCTTGCGTGCAGTTCTTGTGCAATGAGCTTTGAAGGGGCCATGGCTTTTCCCGTCTGCTTCTGCTGCGAGCAATATATGCATCTGTAGGGACAGCCTGCAAAGGGGATAAATACCGGGTAAAGCGATATCCTGGATCTTTCAGGCTCGGGATGTCTGAAGGTTAACTGTCCTGAATTCATAAATTAAAAAATACAAAGGGGTTGCAAAAACCAAATTATTTGGCTAGTAGATTTCTTCAGGTTCAATCCGTATTTTGTCTTGCTCGCGTTTGTGCGTGTTCCAGATCCTGGATCCACAGGAAGAAACACAATTTGTCAGCCCTGCACCCGGGCCAGTTATTTATCGGAAAACCGCAGCTTTCAACAGCAATATTACGTCGCGTTCGCCGTTTGGCGATCTGAAATCCTGTTGCCACAGCTTTAAATTGCAAAGGAGGTAGTATGCAGGAGTGCATCTTTTGCAAAATTGTCCGGGGAGAAATACCCAGTGCCAAAGTTTATGAAAATGAAGCAGTCCTGTGTTTTCTGGACATTGCCCCGGTCACCAGGGGACATTGTCTGGTCATTCCCAAGAAACATGTTGAAAATATCCTGGAAATGCCTTCTCAGCAGGCCGGAGAGCTCCATGAAGCTGTCCGCAGGGTTGCTCAGGGCATGCTCCAGGGGCTGGGTGCACAGGGCTTCAACGTGGGCATGAACAATTTCCAGGCTGCAGGACAATTGGTCATGCACGCCCACTGGCATGTGATTCCCCGCTTTGAGGGTGACGGGCTGCAGCTGTGGCCGCAGGGCAAATATGACAATGAACAGGAAATGCTTTCCATAGCCCGGAAACTAAGCGCATCATCATGATTTTTCAGGCTCATGCCGGAGTGTGTCAATCATTTAAATCAATGGATCCCCGGCCTGAATGACCATATTCAGGCCGGGAAAAGGAAAACGGGAGGAAGAATATGGTCAGCACTCTTACCAAGGCGGATCTGGTGGATAAGATTTATGAACAAAGCGACCGCAACCGCTCAGAAGTCAAGGACCAGATTGAACATCTTCTGCGGATCGTCAAGAAGGCCATAAAAAAGGATCATGCCCTGCTGATCAGCGGTTTCGGAAAATTTGAAACCTATGAAAAAAAACCAAGAAAGGGACGAAACCCCCAGACAAGCGAAGCCATTATTCTTCCCGGCCGGAAGGTGGTGGTGTTCAGACTTTCCAGGAAATTCAGGTCAGAAATCAATCAGCAATGATAAAGGCTTCTGAATAATTGCTGGCCAGAGTATCCCTGGCTTTTTCTGCAGCGCCGACGCTATAGAATCTTCCGGCCTGCACCCGCCAGAAATTCTGCCCGTTTATCCGGTATTCCTGAAGCCTTGTGTCCCGGTATCCCTGTTTCTTCATAGTTTCCTGTTTTCTCAGGGCGTTTTCCCTGTTGGAAAAAGAACCCACCTGAACAAAGAAAATGCCGGGCAGTTCATCCCTGGAAACACTTCCCACAGCCCTGACCCGCACAGGGGCAGTGCCTGGTCCTATCATCTCCAGCTTCCTGGCTGCAGCGAAAGAAAGGTCAATGACCCGGTCATTCACAAAGGGTCCGCGGTCATTGATGCGCAGGGTAACTTTCCTGTGGTTTTCCAGATTGGTTACCTCAACCTTGGTGTGCATGGGCAGCAGCCTGTGAGCTGCAGTCATTTCATACATGTTGAAAACTTCCCCGCTGGCGGTTTTTTTGCCGTGGAATTTGGGGCCATACCAGGAAGCTATGCCTTCCTCCTGGAATCCCCTGGCCGTGGGCAGAGGGGTATAGGTCTGTCCCAGCACGGTATAAGTCCCTGGAGCCTGTTCATAATCTTTCCGTACTTCGGGCTCGGATGGTTTTTCAGGCACTGGAAGCTCATGCCTTGGAGGGGCAGGTGGGTAAACCTTTTTAGCGCACCCTGCCGACAGGGCAGCCAGGTTTATTATCAAGAGTACAGCCAGACAGCAGCGAAGACAGATATTCATTTTTGCGATCTTCCCTACATGGTTTCTTTCTTTTTATTTGATAAACGCGCACAGGGCAAGCCATCTGGACCAACTATTTAGTGTTCTTAAGAAAAAAAATGCTGTTAGGGTCTAGCTTTTTACTTTATAAACATGTACTAAAGTTCTTCTTCTAATAATGATGATAATTGTTCTATAAATTGAGGATGTGCATATCTAATCAAGGCTTGATTCGAGTTTATTTATTTTAACCGCTGCTAAGAAAGGGGGTAAATATGTCACAAGAAAAAGTTGGCGCAGTCATGGTTGTCGGCGGAGGAATAGCCGGCATTCAATCTGCCCTGGATCTGGCTGACGCAGGATACTATGTGTACCTGGTGGAAATGACATCCGGTATCGGCGGGGCCATGGCCCAGCTGGACAAGACTTTTCCCACGAATGACTGTGCCATGTGAATCATCTCGCCCAAACTGGTTGAGTGCGGTCGGCACTTAAATATTGAGCTTCTCACTCTGGCCGAGGTGGAGGGCATCAGCGGACAGGAAGGCAACTTCTCTGTCAGGGTTCGCCAGAAGCCGCGTATTGTGGACATGGACAAATGCATAGCCTGTAATCTCTGTGCTGAAAAATGTCCCAAAAAGGTTCCGGATGAATTCAACGAAGGCCTGGACAAGCGCAAGTCGGCCTATATCAAGTACGGCCAGACAGTGCCTTTGAAGTAAGTCATTGAAAAGAAAACCTGTATCTTCTTTGTCAAGGGCGGCAACAAGGGAGTCAAGGGCAAGGGCAAATGCAGGGCCTGTGAAAAGTACTGCCCCACCGGGGCCATTGATCTGGACCAGGAATTCGATGATGAGATCAAGGAGATTAACGTAGGCTCAGTCATCCTGACTCCCGGGTTCAAGCCTTTTGATCCTTCGGTTTTCGACACCTATGCCTATTCCCAGTTCAAGGACGTGGTTACCAGCATGGAATATGAGAGGCTTCTTTCCTCCAATGGTCCGTGCATGGGTCACCTGGTCCGTCCCTCGGACGAAAAGGAGCCCAGGAAAATCGCCTGGCTGCAGTGCGTGGGCTCCAGAAACATCAACAAGTGCGACAATGGATACTGTTCCTCTGTATGCTGCATGTACGCCATCAAGCAGGCCCTGGTTACTTCCGAGCATACCACCGGGGATATGGACCAGGCGATTTTCTACATGGACATCCGCACCCACGGCAAAGAGTTTGACAAATACTATGAGCAGGCCAGGGAAAAAGGGATCCGTTTTATCCAGAGCCGCATCCACACGGCTTATCCCGGAAATGAAGGGGGGAGTTGTCGTGGAATACTTCAACGACCAGACCGGGGAGAGAGTTAAGGAAGACTTTGATATGCTTGTTCTGTCCGTGGGCCTGGAAGTGACCAAGGGCTCCATGGAGCTGGCCAGAGCCCTGGGTGTGGAACTGGACAAGTACCATTTCGCCCAGAGCTCCAGTTTTGCTCCTGCGGCCACCAATGTGCCCGGGATTTACGCCAGCGGATGTTTTCAGAGTCCAAAGGATATCCCCCAGTCAGTTACCGAGGCTTCTTCAGCAGCAGCTTCGGCCTCCATAGCCCTTATCAACCAGAGGGGCTCTTTGACCCATGAGAGAACCTTCCCGCCTGAAAGAGATGTTGCCCGGGAAGAGCCGCGGGTAGGTGTCTTCGTCTGTTCCTGCGGCATCAACATTGCCGGGACCATAGATGTTAAGGAGCTGGTGGAATACGCCAAGGGGCTGCCCAATGTGGTCTTTGTGGAAAACAATCTCTTTTCCTGTTCCCAGGATACCCAGGTCATGATCAAGGAAAAGATCCAGGAACACAATCTGAACCGGGTTGTTGTGGCCGCTTGTACACCCAGGACCCACGAGCCTCTCTTCAGGGAAACCATGAAGGATTCCGGGCTCAATGAATACCTGTTTGAGATGGCCAATATCCGCAACCAGAACAGCTGGGTTCACGGCAAAGAGCCGGAAAAGGCTCTTGAAAAGGCCAGGGACCAGCTGCGCATGTCAGTGGTCAAGGCTTCTATGCTGGAGCCCCTGGAACATTTGTCGGTCAATGTGAATCAGAGTGCACTGGTGGTGGGCGGTGGAATTTCCGGCATGGTCACTGCCCTTGGGCTGGCAGACCAGGGCTATGAAACCTATCTCCTGGAAAAGTCGGACAGGCTCGGCGGCAATGCCTGGAGCCTGGTCACAACCTGGCGGGGGGAAGAGATCCGTCCTTATCTGGAGAATCTCATTGCCAGGGTGGAAAACCATTCCAGAATCAAAGTCTACAAAAATGCCGAGCTTAAGACCAACAAGGGCTCTGTGGGTGATTTTGTCAGCGAAATCGAGGTAAATGGAGAAAGAAAGGCAATCAAGTACGGCATTGCCGTGGTCTGCACCGGAGGCAAGGAATATAAGCCCCAGGAATATCTATACGGTCAGGACGACCGGGTGTTCACCCACTTTGAGTTTGACAGGGAAATCTCTGAGCACAGGCCGGCCCTGGAAAAGGCCAAAGGAGCCGTGTTCATCCAGTGTGTCGGGTCCCGGGAGCCTGAACGTCCGTACTGCAGTCGGATCTGCTGCACCCATACCGTGCATTCGGCCATTGAGCTGAAAAAAGCCAGTCCCAGAATGCCGGTATACGTGCTTTACCGCGATATACGAACATACGGTGCCCGGGAGGATTTATACCAGAAAGCCCGGGAAATGGGAGTAATTTTTATTCAGTACGATCTGGAAAATAAGCCCAGGGTGTCCAGGGACGGAGATGATCTGTTGGTTGTGGCCCGCGATCACGTGCTTTTCCGGGATGTTGAAATCAGGCCGGACTATCTGGTTCTGGCCTCTGCTGTTGTTCCGGCTGACCATAAGAACCTTGTTGAGCTCTATAAGTGCGGGCTGAACAGTGATGGCTTCCTGCAGGAAGCCCACGCCAAGCTGCGCCCAGTGGACATGAGCGTGGACGGCATGTTTCTGGCCGGGTTGTGCCATTACCCCAAGCCAGTGGATGAATGCATCGCCCAGGCCCAGGCAGCCGTTTCCAGGGCCTCCACCATACTTTCAAGGGCGGTCATGCCCCTGGATTCCATCAAGTCCTTTGTTACTGAAAATTGTGACGGCTGCGCCATCTGCGTGGACACGTGTCCTTATGGGGCCATAACCCTGACAGATTACGAGCGTGACGAGGCCATGCACAAGAAAATCGAGACCAACAAAGCCCTGTGCAAGGGTTGCGGCATCTGTGAGGCCACCTGTCCCAAGCAGGGCGTTTTCGTGCACGGCTTCACCAATGAGCAGCTCAGAGCCCAGGTGCATGCGGCTCTGGAGAATGTTTAAAAAAAGGAGAAGGTTTCATGGCTGAAAATAAAGAACCCGTCATTATCGGATTTCTCTGTAACTGGTGCGCTTATGCAGGAGCGGATCTGGCCGGAGTATCCAGGCTGCAGTATCCACCCAACATGCGCGCCATCAGAGTAATGTGTTCGGGAATGGTGCATCCCAACCTGGTTGTGGAGGCCCTGGAAAAGGGTGCCGACGGCGTACTGGTTCTGGGCTGACACCTGGGTGAATGTCATTACCTGGAAGGTAATCACAAGGCATACGCCCGGGGAGAGGCCGTAAAACTGGTGCTGGAGGATCTGGGAATCGACCCGGAAAGGTTCAGGATTGACTGGGTATCTTCGGCAGAGGCTCCCAGGTTCGCCAAACTGGTCACCGAGTTTACGGAAAAGATCAGGTCTCTTGGGCCTAATCCGCTTAAGGCCCGCCAGGGGGCAGTTAACGTCCGACAGGCAGCCCGGGCCTAATCGTCCTTAATGGAGGTACTTATATGACTAAAGTAACTGTAGCCGAAGAATGGCTTAACGCCTGTGCCGGATGTGAAATCGCCATACTCAACGTGGGAGATGTCCTGGTGGATCTTCTGGTCAACAACCTGGAATTCGTGCACATCCCGGTCATTCTGGACAAGAAGTATTTCGGACAGACCGGTGAGGAAAAGGAGCTGAGCATCCCGGAAGCTGTGGTGGGCATTGTTTCCGGAGGCGTGCGCAACGAAGAGCACAGGGAGGTGCTTCTGGAAATGCGTAAAAAATGCCAGATTCTCATCGCCCTTGGGACATGCGCCACTGACGGTGGTATTCCGGCAATGATCAACATGTATTCCGACGAAGACCTGAAGCAGTTCTATTACAAGGATTCACCCACCACCGATCCTGCGGATTACCCCACGGAGCACATTCCGCCCCTGCTGGATCAGTGTTATGCCCTGGATGAGCTGGTCAATGTCGACCTGTATCTGCCTGGCTGCCCACCTCATCCGGACTGGATTACCGGGGCCGTGCTGGCCCTCCTGGAAGGCAAAACCGAATACAGGATGCCGGAGAAGTCCGTGTGCGACGCCTGCCCTACCATCAGGGAAAGCAAAAAGGGGCTGTCAGACATAAAGCGCATGCTGGCTTCCCCGGAATATGATCCGGACAGACCCCTGGATGAGATGCGCTGCCTGCTGGAGCAGGGTCTGCTCTGCCTGGGCCCGGTGACCGGGGTCGGTTGCGGCGGACACAAGGGGGCACCCAGGTGTATTGCCGCCCGGGTTCCGTGCAGAGGATGCTACGGCCCCGTCAGAAAAGGCGCCAAGCCCCTGGTGGACTACATGGGAGCATTGGCTTCGGTGGGTTTTGATCCGAACAAGATGCCAGACCGCCGGGGGTACCTGGCCCGTTTTTCAGGGGCCCACGGCGTTTTGAAAAGACCGGTCAGGAGGTAGATATGGGTAAGACACTGAATATAGCTCCTATAACCCGCATTGAGGGGCACGCCAGCGTGGCCATACATCTGGATGATTCCGGAAATGTAGCAGACGCCAGGCTGCACGTTCTTTCTCTGCGCGGGTTTGAACAGTTTGTGCTGGGCCGGCCGGTGGAGGAGGTGTCCAGGATAGTAACCCGTATATGCGGGATCTGTCCCTGGCAGCACCACCTGGCTGCCAACAAGGCTGCAGACGAGTGTCTGGGCCTGGAACTGCCCCCTACGGGTAGAAAACTGAGGGAATTGTGCCAGATGATGGCCTATATCCCGGACAAAATCCTGCACTTTTACTTTCTGGCTGCCCCGGATTTCGTCCTGGGACCGGATGCGGACTATTCCGTGCGCAACGTTGTGGGCATTGTCGGAGCGAACCCGGAACTGGCCAAGAAAGTGGTGCATATGCGCTACAAGGGCCAGATGATGCTGGAAAAATTCGCCGGCAAGGTGATTCATCCCATAGCCGGGGTGGTGGGGGGATTTTCCAAACCCTTGAAAGAAGATGAACGCAGGGAGATCCTGGAAGGCATCCAGGAACTCAAGGAGTTCAGTCTGTTCACCATCAAGTTCGCCCGGGAAGAGGTCTTTCCCAAGTATCTGGACGCAGTCAAGGTCCTGGGAGTATTTCCTTCCGGCTACCTGGGCACTGTTCGTCCCTCGGACGGCGCTTTGGAGCTGTACGACGGCGAACTCAGGCTCATGGACCAGAACGGAGAATTCGACCAGTTCAAGTATTCCGAATACGTGAATTATATCGGAGAGCATACCGAACCGTGGTCCTATATGAAATTCCCCTACGCCAGGAAATGGGGAGCCCTCAAGCTGGACGAGAACGACCCAGTGGGCGTATACCGGGCCAACACCCTGGCGCGCATAAATGTCTGCGACAAAATGGCCACCCCCATGGCCCAGGAAGAACTGGACATTTTCCGCAAGGAATTCGGCCGGCCCACACATCTGACCCTTCTGTACCACTGGGCCAGGCTGATCGAACTGGTCCAGGCCTGCGAGCGGGCCGAGGAGCTCCTGAATGATCCGGAGATCACCGGACGCGAAATCAGGTGCAAAGACATCCAGCCCAGGGCCGGTGAAGGGGTCGGATGTGTCGAGGCTGCCAGGGGTACACTGATCCATCACTACAAGACCGATGACAACGGTTTTGTGACCATGGCCAATCTTATCGTGGGCACCACGCACAACAATGCACCCATGAACCTCTCTGTCAGGCAGGCGGCCAAGGCTGTGATCAAGGACGGAAACTACGATCAGGGGCTTTTGAACCGGGTGGAGATGGCCATACGCGCCTACGACCCGTGAATGAGCTGTGCTACTCACCGCCTGGACGGCGGTCTGAACGTAGAGGTGAGCATTTTGGATGCCTCTGGCAATGTTTTGGAGACCATGGGCAAATAGGTTAGACAGAACTCGATAAATTGTTTATAAGGAGCCGTCTCTACCCTTTTGGTGGAGACGGCTTAATTTTTTGACGCAGGGAGTTAATCGCCGGTTATGGACTGGTCCAGGATGTTCAATTCCAGGGTGGTGGTTTTCGGATGCGGCAATACCCTTTATGGGGATGACGGGCTCGGACCCATGGTTATCAGTAAGTTGCAGGAAGAGAACGGACCTGGTCCGGATGTGACTCTCATAGACGCAGGCACATCCATCAGACCTCTTTTGTTTGACCTTATCCTCAGCGACAGGCATCCCCAGAGGGTAATAATTGTCGATATCACCACTGATGAAGATCTCTACCCCGGTCAGGTCAAAGAAATAGATATCCATGAGGTGGACCCCAAGAAAATCGCTGATTTCTCCATGCATCAGTTCCCCACTACCAACCTGCTCAAGGAACTCCAGGAGGCCACTGATATCAGGTTGAGCATAATTGTGGTCAGGGCCGCCCATATTCCGGAAAAAATGCAGGAAGGCCTGAGCAGGGAGGTGCAGGAGGCCCTGCCCCATGTGGTAAACAAGATAAAAGAACTGACCAGGGCATAATGGCAATCCCGGGTTAATACTTCAGCAGAACTTCATGTGCCTGCCTGCTGCTGACAGTTTAAATATCCGGGCCTTCTGCGCCAGGAGCTGATAAATGGGCTGTGAATGATAATGAAGTTCGCTGCAGGATTAAATAATTGCCAAGAGCCCGGGGTATTGGCCGGGCATTGGATTTTTTGCAGCAGCAGACAATGGTAAACCAGGAAACTATCCGTAATTTCAGCATAATTGCCCACATTGACCATGGCAAGTCCACCCTGGCAGACAGGATTCTGGAACTTACCGGGCTGCTCACCGGCCGGGACATGAAGGAGCAGTATCTGGACCGCCTGGATCTGGAGCGCGAGCGCGGAATCACCATCAAGGCCCAGAGTGTACGCATCCCCTACACAGCTGCAGACGGGAGAGAATATATTCTCAATCTCATAGACACGCCCGGCCACGTGGATTTCTCCTATGAGGTCTCCAGGAGCCTGGCCGCCTGCGACGGGGCCTTGCTGGTAGTGGATGCCACCCAGGGGGTGGAAGCCCAGACTCTGGCCAATGTTTACCTGGCCCTGGATCATGACCTGGAAATTATTCCGGTGTTGAACAAGATTGACCTGCCCAGTGCAGATCCGGAGCGCATGGCCCGGGAAATAGAGGAAATTGTGGGTCTCGACTGTTCAGGCATCTCTCTGGTCAGTGCCAAGACAGGCAAGGGAGTGCAGGAGCTCCTGGAAAAGATAGTTCGGGTCATTCCTCCGCCAAAAGGGGACATAAAGGCGCCGCTAAAGGCCCTGATCTTTGATTCCTGGTATGATTCCTATCTCGGGGTCATGGTCCTGTTCCGCGTTTTGGAGGGATGGATTGAACAGGGCCAGGAAATCATGATGTTTTCCAACAGAAAGAAGTTTGAAGTGGCCAAGCTGGGTGTTTTTTCTCCCGGACCCAAGTATACGGAATTTTTGAGTACCGGCGAGGTGGGGTTCCTTTGCGCAGGGATCAAGGACCTCAAGGACGCCAGGGTGGGTGATACCGTCACCACCCCGTCCAGGCCTGCTGACAGGCCGTTTCCAGGCTTCAAGAGAGTGCAGCCCATGGTCTTCTGCGGGCTGTACCCTGTGGATTCGGATGATTACGAGGATCTCAAGAATGCTCTGGAAAGGCTGCAATTAAACGATGCAGCCCTGGAATACGAGAGCGAGACCTCTCAGGCCCTGGGATTCGGTTTTCGCTGCGGCTTTCTGGGTCTTCTGCACATGGACGTCATTCAGGAACGTCTGGAGAGAGAGTTTAAGGTCAACCTGATAGCCACGGCACCATCCGTGGTTTACAGAATAAACAAGCTGGACGGGACGGTGATGGAGGTGGACAATCCGGCCAGACTTCCCCCGGTTCAGGAAATATCAGAGGTAATGGAGCCATATGTGCGTATGGAGATCCATGTCCCCAACGAGTTTGTGGGCAATGTCCTGAGCCTGTGCGAGGAGAAGCGCGGGAGACAGAGGGATATGCGCTATCTTTCGTCCACAAGGGTTATCATAACCTATGAACTTCCCTTTGCCGAGATTGTCTTTGACTTTTTTGACCGCCTCAAGTCCCTTACACGGGGCTATGCCTCCCTGGATTACGAGATCCTGGATTTTCGCCGGGCTGATCTGGTGCGCATGGACATATTGATCAACTCTGAACCGGTGGACGCCATGTCCGTGATCGTCCACAGGGAAAAGGCCTACCACAAAGGCCGTTCACTGGCCCTGAAGCTGAAAAGGTTCATTCCCAGGCAGCTTTTTGAGATTGTCATTCAGGCCACCATTGGAAATAAAGTTATCGCAAGGGAGCGTATCGCTCCCTTGCGCAAGAATGTTACAGCCAAATGTTACGGCGGAGACATAACCCGCAAGAGAAAGCTTCTGGAAAAGCAGAAAGAAGGCAAAAGGCGCATGAAAAAAATGGGGAGCGTGGAGATTCCCCAGGAGGCCTTTCTGGCGGCCCTCAGTGCTGATGATTAACTAGTCGATTTTTCCCGGCTGACCGGTCTGACGAGCATCAGCCAGCAAAACGGGCCTTGTTAACAACAGGGACTATAATCAGAGGATGGCTTATAGATGAACCCCAGATGGCACAAACTGTTGAAGGAGTATGCAGAAGCGCTTATAATTGCGCTGATTCTGGCAGTATTTATCCGCACCTTTGTGGTGCAGGCCTTTAAGATTCCTTCCGGATCCATGCTCCCGACCCTGGAGATCGGAGATCATCTGCTGGTGAACAAATTCAGTTACGGAGTCAGGATGCCCTTTATGGACAGATTCATATTTGAATTTGACGGGCCTGAATTTCAGGATATAATAGTATTTGAGTTTCCGGAAAATCCCTCCAAGGATTTTATTAAGAGGGTTATCGGTACTCCCGGGGACGAAATCGAGATAAGAGACAAGCAGCTTTTTGTTAACGGAGAAAAGATTGCTGAAGAATATGTACGTTACGCAGACAGGCGTGTCGTGGATGAACGCGACAACTTCGGCCCTTTTTCTGTTCCGGAGGACAGTTATTTCGTGCTGGGGGACAATCGGGACGAATCCTATGACTCCAGGTTCTGGGGCGTTGTTGAGCGGGATAAGATACTGGGCAGGGCCTGGATAATATACTGGTCCTGGGAAGGTTTTGCAGATATCCGCTGGGACAGGATAGGTTCCAGAATAAGATAATCATGAATCCCGGTGCCCCATGTTCGCCAAGATCACCACTGCAGCTTTGCTGGGCATTGAGGCTTTCCGCATCGAGCTGGAGGTAGACTACTCCAGGGCTGGTATGCCTGCCTTCACCATGGTGGGCCTGGCCGAGGGCGCGGTCAAGGAGAGCAAGGAAAGAGTTTTTTCCGCCCTGAAAAACAGCGGATACAAGCTGCCGCCGGCCAGAATCACCATAAATCTTGCTCCTGCGGATCTGCGCAAGGAGGGGAGCAGCTACGACCTGCCTCTGGCCCTGGGGCTGCTGGCTGCCTCGGGATATCTTCCTGCTGAACAGCTGGAAAATATTTTCATGGCCGGAGAATTATCCCTGACCGGAGAGCTCAAGCCCATCAACGGTGCATTGCCCCTGGCTCTGAAGGCCAGAAATGACCGGGCTAAAGCAGTAATGGTCCCGGCGGCCAACGCCCAGGAAGCTGCAGTTGTTCAAGAGATGCAGGTCTTTGGAATCACTACGCTGAGCCAGGCAGTAAGGTTTTTTCTGGATGAAATCACCCTGGATCCTGCGCTGTTCGATATAGATGCCCTTTGGCGCAGAAGCGGGGATTTTTTTGTCGACTTTTTCGAGGTAAAAGGCCAGGAAAACGCCAAAAGAGCTGTGGAGATTGCTGCGGCCGGGGGTCACAATCTCCT
>PUMA01000178.1 GCA_003551155.1 Desulfonatronospira sp. | reverse complement strand
GGATCTCGTTTCCAGGTCAGCCTCCGGACAGGCGGCCTGAAAACCAGCCCCGATACTTTCTCGCTCCTTAAGCCTCGGGACAGAGCTTAAAGAGCCAGCCTGATGGGTGTCGTCGCTTCCACTTCGCTTATCAGGCCTCAGCGAAAGGAAACGTGGCTTGCTTAAGCAGCCATTGCGTATTCGTTGTTCTTGGCAACTAATTGTTTTCCGCGTGTTTAACGAGGTCCCCGCGGCACCTCGGCCTGCAACCCTGGCCTCAATCATCCCCGTCGAAGCCATGTCGCCCCCTTAACGGGATTTGTTAAATTTATTCTATAACTACTCTTTTTTATATTTGCAAGGTCATTTCAGAAACTTTTTTTGAATAAGAATTCCGGTCAGGGAGAAAACAACAAGGAGCAGCAGGGGCCACACAGTCTGGAAGGAGATGATGGAGGCTTCCTCGTGCAGCTGATGTGTGGCGTTATAGACTGCTGAGGTGTAGATAAAGCCTTTACAGGCGAATCCCATAGTTGCAGTAATAATGTACGGGAGAAGTCTTATCTGAAGAATCCCGCTGCTGTAGTTTACCAGGGCGTGGGGAAGTCCCGGCATGGAACGCAGGGCCAGAAGCTGGAAAAAGCCGGAATTGCTGTGCAACAGGGCATAAGCCTGAGTGCCGGAAAACCTGTCCCGCAGATAAGAGGAAAAATAACCTGCCACCCAATAAGCGCCCAGACTGCCCAGAACACCTCCGGCAATGGTTAACAGCGTAGCCGCCCAGGGCTCGTAAATGACTCCCAGCAGCCAGATGAACGGACCCGCGGGCATGGCTACTGAATACAGGGCAAACTTTAAAAAGATGAAAAGCAGTGGAGCCCACCAGAGTTCGGTCAGGCTTTCAGCCCTGGAGAGTTCCTGGCTCAGGTCAATAACCCCTGTTTGCTGCAGCAGGACCGCGGTGAACAATATCCCTGCCAGCACAAGTATTTTGAGACTGCCTTTGATGAACATTTATTTTTCGGAAAAGTCAGGCAGGACACCCGCTTCCTTTCTGACAATTACTCTTTCTGCGGTTAAGTTATTTCCAGGATCTCGCGGATATTCAAGCGGATGCTGGTCAGGTTACGGTAAGTGTTCATGCTCGGGGTATAGGCCAGGGTCAGGGTCTTGCCCTTCAGGCTCTGCTGTCCCAGGCTGTTGCCCTGACGCCAGAATTGTCCCCTGAGCCTGAGGCCGGAATCAGGATCGCTCAGGACAAAGCCCACATGTCTGTCTTTTCCAAAGAGAGTCTGATCCAGTACCCTGAGAGGCGGAGAAAGAAAGACCGGCCTAGGGTTTTGCGGTCCAAAGGGCTGCAGCAGCTCCAGTTCCTGCAGAAAATCCGCACTGAGTGCATCAAAACCCAGTTCAGCGTCCAGTTCAATCTCTTTTTGAGGGAGGTTGGGTCCCAGCTGCTCTTGAACAGCATGATGGAATCTTTCCCTGAGAGAATCCAGATACTCAGGGAGAAGGCTCAAGCCGGCAGCCTGGCTGTGACCCCCGAATCCGCAGAGTTGATCCTGTAAAGTTAAGAGCCCCAGGTAAAGGTCAAAATCGGCTACACTGCGACCGGATCCTCTGATCAGACCGTCTTCCATGGTCAGGACCAGACAGGGGCGGTTAAACTCTTCCACCAGGCGCGAGGCCACAATGCCCAGCACCCCTGGATGCCAGCGGGGATCAAAGAGAGCCAGGCCGCTGTGCCGGGGATACTGTTTTGCCTGCTCCCTGGCCTGTTTAAGTATCTCTTCTTCGGTTTTTTTTCTTTGGCTGTTCATGGTGTTGAGTTTGCCGGATATCCTGCGCGCCCTGTCCATGTCCTTGCACAGAAGCAGCTCCAGGGCCAGAGCCGGATCATCCAGCCTGCCTGCCGCATTAATTCTGGGGGCCAGCCCGAATCCCACCTCACCGGCCCCGACGGAGTCTGTACCGCAAAATCCGGCTGCTTCCTTGAGAGCGTAAATACCCGGCCTTTTTGCTTCGCTGAGAAGCAACAGTCCGTTTTTGACCAGGATTCTGTTGGTGGCATCCAGGGGAACCAGGTCAGCAATGGTTCCCAGGGCCACCAAATCCAACAGTATGCGTACGTCTATGGGGGTGCCGGGCAGGGTCCTGTTCAGGGCTGCAGCCAGAAAAAAAGCAGTGCCTACTCCTGCCAGGCTTTCATGAGGTGAATCATGGCATTTGGGGTTTATCACCACGTCTGCTTCGGGCAGTTCCCGGCCAGGAAGATGATGATCGGTCAGCACTACACGCATGCCCAGTTCTCTGGCCCTGGCAATTTCCTGATGATTGGAGATGCCGCAATCCACAGTAATCAGGAGTTTGACTTCGTCCCGGGCAAGGGCCTCTATTCCGGCCATATTCAGTCCGTATCCGTCCCGGATGCGGTGGGGGAGCAAAGTCAGAGCAGTTACCCCTTTCAGGCTGAAAAAGTCCTGCAGCAAGGCTGCCGAGGCTATACCATCCACATCATAGTCACCCCAGACAGCGATTTTTTTCCCTGAACTGACAAAGGAGGTGATGAGAGTGGCTGCTTCCTGAAGTTCCGGCCATGTTTCCAGGGGAGGCAGGTATCTGAGTCCAGGACTCAGGAAGAAAAGCATGTCTTCATAAGTGGTCATTCCCCTCTGATGGAGCAAGGCACAGAGAATAGGGGATACTTCCAGTTCATGAGCGAGTTTGTGCAGCTGCTCCCGGGATGCCCGGGGTTTTTTGAGTTTCCATTTTATCTTGGGAACAGGATTTGTAATCATGTATGATAAAGCTCCGCTTTGATATCCAGAATCGCTTTTACAGGATCCGGCGAATCTGTGACAGGCCGGCCTACTACCAGGTGGGTTGCTCCTGCGGTGCTGGCCTGGGCAGGGGTTGATGTCCTTTTCTGGTCTCCTGCGGATTCTGAATGCCTGATGCCGGGGGTGACCAGGCAGAAGTCTTGTTCATTTTCCAGATTGATTTGCGCAGCTTCCAGTCCTGAGCATACTACTCCGTCAAGACCCCATGCCCTGGCCTTTGTGGCCAGGTCCAGGACCCCCAGGTTCAGTTCTCTATTTTCGGGCCAGGGCAGATCGGTTCTTTCCAGGCTGGTGAGCAGGGTTACTCCCACCAGCAGAGGTTTATGATTCCCGGGGACGTGCTTTTCTTTTCTGGCCTGGATGGCTGCTTCAGCCATTCTCTTCCCTCCCAGCAGATGCAGGGTGAGCATGTCCACATCCATTTCCATGCAGTTGTGAACAGCCCTGGCTACGGTGTTGGGAATGTCCATGAGCTTGAGGTCAAGAAAAATCCTGTATTTCATTTCCTTCAGATTGCTGATTATGTCTGGTCCTAAAGCAGTAAACAACTCCAGGCCAACCTTGATCCAGTCTGTTGCAGGTCTTAGAATCCGGGCCAGGTGCAGCGCTCTGTTGCGCTCGCTTACATCCAGGGCGACTATTACAGCTGGTTTATGTTCAGACATACCACTTTCCTGAAGCGATTCTCTGGGGAAGACCGGGATGTAGTGCCGGTCTCAGCATTTCAGCCAGGACCAGGGCCTTGAGCTGGGCATAAGCTGTGGGTATCTGGTCGTTG
This sequence comes from Desulfonatronospira sp., assembly GCA_003551155.1. Lineage (GTDB taxonomy): Bacteria > Desulfobacterota > Desulfovibrionia > Desulfovibrionales > Desulfonatronovibrionaceae > Desulfonatronospira. The sequence goes on along the minus strand of PUMA01000178.1, from coordinate 26,651 downwards.
ACAAGCCAGTAGTCAAAAAAATCGCTTTCAAGCATTTCCAGGGAAGCATTATGCAGGCGCTTTTCAATTACACCAGGGGGATCACTTCCACGCTGCAAAAGCCTTTTTTTGAGTTCTTCCAGGGAAGGAGGGAAAATAAACAGGTACACCACCCGGCCTAGATTGTCCTTTAACTGTCTTGCACCCTGGACATCAACATCCATGATCAGGCTTTTGCCCTGGCGGATGCTTTCCAGAATCTGATCCCTGGGGGTCCCGTAAAAATTACCGTGGACCGAAGCCCATTCAGCAAAAAAGTTCTGTTCTTTCAAGGCCACAAATTGTTCCCTGTGGACAAAGAAATAATCTCTGCCATGTACTTCCCCTGGTCTGGGCTCTCTGGTGGTGTACGAAACAGAGAAACCAAACTCTGGAAAGTCACGGCAAAGCGTTCTGATCAGGGTGCTCTTGCCTGCTCCGGATGGAGCGCTTATCACCAGGAGTATTCCTTCAGGTTTCATCTCTGGTCTCCAGCTGCTTGATTCTCTGGGCGATTGTTTCCGGCTGGATGGCCGAAAGGATGACATGCCTGGAATCCATGACCAGAATCGACCTGGTCTTGCGGCCCTGGGTGGCATCAATGAGCATGTTCTGCTCCCTGGCTTCCTCGCGCAGTCTGCGCATGGGCGAAGAACCCGGGTTGACAATGGCCACCACCCTGGAACTGACCACACTGTTGCCGAAACCGATATTCAACAGTCTCAGCCTCTCTCTGGTGATGTTTTTTTCCATGCATTACTCCAGGTTCTGGATCTGTTCCCTGCATTTTTCCAGTCTGACTTTAAAATCCACTGCCAGCCGGCTCATATCCGGGTTCTGGCATTTGTTGGCGCAGGTGTTTATTTCCCTGAATGCTTCCTGCAACAAAAAGTCCAGCCTGCGTCCTGTTTCTCCGGAGGTTTCCAGGAGTATACTAATGGAGTTCAAGTGGACCCTTAGCCTGGTCAGCTCCTCAGATACGTCCAGCCTGTCTGCCATCAGGGCAAGTTCCTGCAGCAGCCTCTGTTCGTCAGACTCCATGCTTGCTTCGGCCAGAATTCTACCCACCCTTGATTTGAGATCGTTGAAGCGCTGGCGTGTGTTTTCCGCAGCCAGACCTTCCAGCTCACCAATGAGGCTGTCCAGTTCAAGGACTTTTTGCTGCAGATCCCGGGACAGATGAAGGCCCTCTGCCTTTCTGGAGGCCAGCCAGTCTTCAAGGGCGCTGTTAAGACAGTTTTCAAGGTCTTGTAAAAGATCCGGGTGGATTTTCAAGTTGTTTTCCTTCCACAGGGCCTGAGTCCTGAAAAAGGTGTTCAGATCCGGAGTGAATATCTGACCCAGCTCTCCAGCCAGGTTATTAAGTTCTTTGACCATGGCCACAGCGGTTGTCCTGTCCAGTTCCATACCCAGTATGGCCGGGTCCAGAATGCGCATGTCCAGGTAGATTTCCACCCGGCCACGGGAAGCATGGTTTCTCACCAGTTTTTGCCATTTGCCCTGCATGAAAAAAAGCGAGGGAGGAATTTTCCATTTCAGGTCCAGGTAGCGGCTGTTGACGCTCCTGATCTCCCAGGTCACGCTCCAGCTGCTTCTGTCAGCTGTTGCAGATCCGTATCCGGTCATGCTCGAGGCCATGTGTTTGCTCCTCAGCAGATTAAATGTGGTGACCTGTAAATATCCCGGTCCCTAAGACGCAATATGCGGATTCTGTTCCCGAAGCTGAGGCCAGGAATGCAGGAAAAGCGCTAATGCGCAGAAAAAAATTATACCCTGATTTTACAGAAAAATTAGGTGGCCATGTCTTATAAATAATCACAAAAGGTTCTCCGCCTTCAGTTGAAGGTAGTAATCGTATCTGATGGCCCTCAGGTGGGCTTTGAGTTTTTCCGATGCGTAATCCGGAAAGGTCCAGGGCAGATCCACCCAGTCTCCTTGGACGAAAACCAGGGTCAGGTCTGCCCAGATGCCCCGGCCAATATATATGCGATGAGTGAAATTTTTTCCGCTGGCCAGAACCAGGCGTTCCAGGGTGAGCAGTCCCGGGTCCAGGTTGAATATGCGGTTTGTACCCCTGGAAAATCGAGTCTCCAGCTCATTGGTCAGCAGTTTTATTTCAGCCAGTCTGTCCAGGGCCACAAGCGGCCTGAATGTTAATATTCTTCTGCAAATGGGAGTGCCCAGTTCCCGGTTGTAGTAATCGGTTTCGGTAAAGGGGATAAAAGGACTTATATAGTCTGTTTCTCCGAACCTCAGCTGCAGCATTGAAGCAAGCTCTTCCTGGAACAACTCCCACTTTGCGCTGAGAATGGAGAGGAAAAGCTTTCCCGGCCGGGGTGCCTGCGGTTGACTCATGAGCTGGGGGCCTTTCTGCCAGGTGATTGAGCATGATTTTTGAAGATTAATACCAGCATTGAACATTCACTTCAACCCGGAGCTTTGTCCCCTCTGCCCTGAGAGGCTTTGCCCTGACCGCATCCCCCGCCTTGAGCCCGGAAGGACATTGGGCACTGAAGCACTCAACATAGTATTCACACATGCCCTTGTACCTGTCTTCCATGACCAGGCGAAGTTCTTTTCGTGCCAGGAGCTCTTGAACAAATATTGATTTTTTTTCCTGAATGATTTTTTTGATCAGCATAGAGCGATGCTTTTTATCCTGTTCCGTCACCTGGGGACTGTAGCCGGCAGCAGGAGTTCCCGGTCTGGGAGAAAAGGTAAACACGTGTGCATAACTCAGAGGGAGATTATGAACCATTCTCCTGGTCTGGTCAAAGTCCTGCCCGGTTTCCCCGGGGAAACCAACCAGGATGTCCGTTCCCAGGGAAAATAGCGGGATTGTTTTTTTAACCTGGTTAATAAAGTTGTCCACATTGCTGAAGCTGTAGTGGTCCCTGCGCATGGCCCTTAAAATTCCGGGGCTTCCGCTTTGCATGGCCAGGTGGAAATGGGGACAGAGCATTCTGGAGTTTGCAATAGTATCCAGGGCCTTGGAGTTCAGCTGGCCCGGATCCAGAGAGCTAAGCCTGATTCTGGCCCGGTTATTCCATTCCCTTGCCAGGTTTTGTTCCAGAAAATTCAGAAGATCCCAGAAATCACAGCACGGATTCAGATCCCGGCCGTAAAGACCAAGGTTTATTCCGCAGATTACTATCTCTGGAAAACCCCTGTTGAGCAGTTCCCGGATCTGGAAGAGGACGTCGCCCGGGTCGCGGCTCACCGGACCTCCTCTGGTGCTGGGAACAATGCAGTAGGAACATGCCTGGGAACACCCGTCCTGGACTTTGACTGCGGGCCTGGCCCGCAAGTATCCTGTAATCCGGAAATCTTCCGGAACAGATTTGTTCTCAAGGTCTGAATCAGGAAAGGGATGGTTCAAAAGCAGTTTTTTCCGGCTCTGAGGTATGACCAGGTCCACTTCCTCCAGGGTCTCAAGTTCCTGCTGCATTATCTGGGCTGCGCATCCAGTGACTATTATTCTGGCTCCGCAGGACTCATTGTTCATCCTGCGCAGCATTTTTCTCAAATCCCTCACAGCCCGGGCTGTCACAGCACAGCTGTTAATATATATATATTGGGCCGCGGCCGGTTTCATCACCCTGGCAAAACCCTGTTTCTGCAGGGCTTCGGCAATGGCCTGAGATTCATACTGGTTGACTTTGCATCCAAGCGTTGTCAGGTAAAAGGTTGACATATGCCTATCTTATTTCCTGTTCTATAATTCCCCCGGCCAGAACACGGCCGTCCCGGGAGTACAAAGCAGCAACCTGACCCGGCACGCTGACCTCTGTTTTTTCTTTAAAATATATTCGCATGCAGCTGTTTTCCGGGTGCACGTCTGCAGGCTGGGCAGACTGACGGTATCTGGTCTGGACCCAAAGCCTGTCAGGCCACTTCTCAGTGGGCACCAGCTGATTTATTTCCCGTATCAGGCAGCCCCGGGAGCCCAGTTCATTCCGGGTGCCCACCAAAAGGGTGTTGGCTTCCTGATCCTTGCCTATGACATACAAAGGATAGCTGCTGGCTATTCCCAGGCCCCGCCTTTGGCCCGGGGTATAACGCCAGAGGCCGGAGTGGACGCCCAGAGTTGCACCCTGTCTGTTTTTTATGGGGCCTGACAGTGATTCATTATTACTGCTGGTTTTCCAGGCAACCAGCTTTCTGTAGTCTCCGGGAATAAAACAGACTTCACTGCTTTCCCTTGTTGCCGGGGGACTAATATTTTCCCTGGCCAGATAATTGACCACCCATGTTTTATGCCTGTTCTGCAGGGGAAAGATTGCCTTTTCAAGACTTTTTTCAGGCACCAGAGAAAGGAAGTAGCTTTGATCCTTGGAGAGGTCTCTGCCTCGCCACAACCCAGCACCCTGTTCATCTTTCAACACTCTGGCATAATGCCCCGTAGCCAGAGCATCCGCTCCCATCTCCCGGACCCTGTCCAGGAGAAGTCCGAATTTTATTTTTTTATTGCAGAGCGCACAGGGATTGGGTGTCTTTCCATGCAAGTAATCCTGGATAAAAGGTTCAATGATTTCTTTTGAAAAATGCTGAGTCAGGTCCAGGATATGCAACGAAAGACCCATATTTCGGCAGATCATGTCCAGATGCTGAGCCAGCTTTTCACCGGGATCCTGTTCAGGGAAAAGCCTGGCATGAACAGGCAAAAGATCGTGACCCTCTCTGTAAAGCAAATGCATGGAGGCCAGACTGTCTACGCCGCCGCTGAGGGCTACCGAGATTTTCATTATTCATTCAATGCAGCCGGTCGGGGCAGGGAAGGCAGATATGGCTCCAGGACATGCGCGGTCTGCAGGATCAGTTTCTCGCTGAAGGCCGGGCCCATGAGCTGAATACCTACAGGCATGCCGGTCTCCCTTCCCAGGCCCGCGGGTATGGTCATTCCAGGCAGTCCTGCCAGATTGAGCGAAGCAGTAAAAATGTCCATCAGATACATCTGCAGGGGATCCTCAATTTTTTCTCCCAGGTGAAAGGCTGTAAATGGAACCACCGGAGAACACAAGAGATGGCAGGCATCAAATGCCTGAACAAAATCATGGTAGATAAGCCTGCGAACCTGAGCCGCCTTTTTGTAGTATGCGTCATAATAGCCTGCAGAGAGCACGTAGGTGCCGATCATTATTCTGCGCTGCACCTCCTCGCCCAGAGCAAGGGACCTGGTTTTGCAGTACATGTCCGGAAGTTCCCGGGCTGTATCATCCCTGACTCCGTATCTGACCCCGTCATAGCGGGCCAGATTGGAAGAGGCCTCGGCCATGGCAATAATGTAATAGGCGGCCACAGCATGAGGCGAATGAGGCAGCTGCACCTGAACAGTTTCAGCTCCGGCACTGCGGATCTGTTCCAGGGCAGCCCGGCATACAGAGTCCACTTCAGGGCTCATGCCTCCTTCCCAGTATTGCTCAGGAAGTCCCACCTTCAGCCCTTTGAGATCATTTCTAAGGGCCAGCGAGCCGGCATAGTCCGGCACAGGCAGGTCAGCTGAGGTGGAATCCAGAGGATCGTGTCCGGAGATTACATTCAGAAGAGCTGCGCAGTCGGCCGCATTGCAGGCTATGGGCCCGGCCTGATCAAGGGATGAGCCGAACGCCACCAGCCCGAATCTGGAAACCCTTCCGTAAGTGGGCTTTAAACCGGTAACACCGCAAAATGAGGCCGGCTGGCGGATGGACCCCCCAGTGTCCGTGCCAATGGAACCCAGGGCCTGTCCGGCTGCTGTGGAAGCTGCGGATCCGCCGCTGGAGCCTCCGGGGACCCTGGTGAGGTCCCAGGGGTTTCTGGTTTGCTGCATGGCCGAGTTCTCAGTGGATGAACCCATGGCAAATTCATCCATATTGGTTTTTCCCAGAATAATGGCTCCTGCCCGGCGCAGTCTGCTGACCAGGGTGGCATCATAGCAGGGAGTGAAGTTTCCCAGGATCCTGGACCCACATGTAGTGGGGGCATCCTTGGTGCAGATGACGTCCTTGATGGTTAAAGGTATTCCCCACAAGGGTTTTTCGCTGTCCGGACCTTTCCGGTCCATTTCCATGGCCAGAGTGCGGCTCTGTTCCTCCTGCACACTCAGCAGCGCACCGATTTTGGGCTCTGTACGGCTGATAATTTCCAGGCAGTTATTCAGCACTTCGCTGACCTTGATCCGCTTTTTTTGAATCAAATCTCTGGTTGCACAGATTGAGTTTTCTTTCATCAACTGGACCACCTTTTATGCATCCGTCCGGCAGCTAATGCTGGTTAAAAAGCCGCTAGCCCGGCCGCAGGTATTCATTTTATCCTCCAGCAGCCTTTTTGTCTCGGGCAAATAATTTACTCATAAAGCTGTCCAGCGCCCGGTTTAATCCAGGGTTCTTGACTGATCCAAATAGCCCTGAAATGGACCGGCATTTTCTTAATAAAAAGCCCTAGATTATTCTGGGAACAATAAAGTACTGTTCATCATGGCGGGGTGCATTAGCCAGAATATCCTTACGGTTATGATCTTTTCGGCATACATCCTCGCGCATTACAGACATATTCTCCGATGGTGAGTACATGGGTTCCACTTGGGCTGTGTCCACCGTGTTCAGACCGTTCATATAACCAATGATATCCTGGAACTGCCTGGCAAATCTCCCAATCTGTTCCGGGGTAGGTTCCAACCGGGCCAGCACTGCGATTCTGGCTACGGTTTCCTCATCTATTTTCATGCAGATTCTCCTTATTGTTCCTGCATCTTCTTTTCTCTTAGCCGTTCCAGCCAGATTGCCCTTCTTTGTTTTCTGAAATCAACGATGTGGATCAATTGTTCGGCATCAGCAGGAGTCAGCTTTTCTCTATCCATCTGGAATACGAACAGCTCCTGAAAAGCCCGGCCCTGTTCATCCCAGCTGACAGGAGCCATGCTCCAGTCTCTGAAGTTATTATTGGCCAGGATCCTGTTGACTTCATCGGGGTTTTCAGGTGAGGGCAGCTCCCCTATCCGGGCTGCAAAACGAACAAAGTCGTAACCCAGAGCAACCCAGAAGTCGGTTTTTTCCTGAGCTGTCCTGTCGAGACTCTGGCGCAGACTCATGGCCCGGGGGTTCGAGCTCTCACTGTTCCAGGCTCCGCTGGCAAGGGCCAGGGAAAAGAACTGCTGTTCCAGGGTATCAGGTTTGTATGCCTGGTACCAGATCATTGGGCCCAGAAATACCAGGTGATCCTGATCAAAGTAGAAGAATTGCGGAATCAGACCCTGAGCTCTGGACAGTGTATCCGGAATAAAAACCGCCTGAAAGGAGGGAGAAGATCCAACCAAAGGATCCTGCTGGCTTTTTGTTTTTAGAAATGAAGAAACAATCTGGTTCCACCTGGCCGGGTCATCCGGGGGATAGCTCTGCATCCCCCGGATGCGGGCCCCTTGTTTCTGAGCCTCGGACATGAAGGTCTCGGAAAAAGTCCGGCCAAAATCATCCTCCGGATACATGACGGCAAAATCAGTTATGCCCATGGCATGGATTGTCTTTTCCAGCAGGGCCCTGACCTGGTCTCCAGGGCTGGGGAAGAACCGCCAACCCTGGACACCCTCCTGTTCCAAGGAGGGCAGGAAGGTCAAAAAAACCAGTTCACTGTTTAATTCTTCTTCTTTGATCTTTTCCCAATTTTGTCTGGACAAAGGTCCGCCCACCAGAGACAGTGTATCCATCCGGCCGAGCCGCTCCAGCCATTTGGGCTCGTCAGTATTGATGGTTTTGATCCTCACGTCCATGCCGTTCATCTGCATATCAAAGTGAGCAAGCCCTGCTCCGCGCAGAATTTTCCAGCCCACAGAGGAGTACTGGCCGCTCAGGGGCAGGAGCAGGGTGATTTCAGAAGCGGGTCTGCCCAGCTCCGCTTTCCATTGCTTCATTGTTCCAAGCCAGGGATCTCGGTGAACAAGCTCACTTTGTTCTGCTATCTCAAACAGCTCCGGACGCAGTTCCCCCCATCTGGAATGATCATCCTTGAGTTTTTCCAGGTAAAAGGTCCACCAGAACACATTGTAAGGAAACAGCAGCTGTTTTTCCCTGTCCATGTCCAGCCTGACCTGTTCAAGTTCCTGCAGGTCAAGATTTTCAAAGAACTCCAGGCTGATATTCTCCAGCTTCAGCTTTTCATCGTCCGTCTCGGCTACGGAATAGAGGTCTTCCAGGACAGCCATAGCCTGATGATATTCCCGTCCCTGAAAGTAATGCTGGATTAGATTCAGGGCTGCTTCGCATCTCAGGTCCAGGGGTTTGTCATGGTTTCGATAAAGTTCTTCCAGATAGTGCAGGTATTCCTGTTCATCCCGGGTTTTTCTGAGTGCCTGGGCATAAATATCGTGCCATTTCCATTGATCCAGAGCCCTTGGGTTCAGATCGGCCCATTGATCAAGGGCCTGCAGGGCTGTCTGATAATCCTGGTTCCTGTGGGAGCTTACAGCCAGTCGCTGCCAGGCCATGAGCTGCTGATCCTGTCTGAGTTCAAATTCATTGAGCAGCCGGGGATAAAGTTGCTGACTGAGAGGGTAATTTTCGTTTCTCCAGGCCTGGGCCGCCCTTTCCTGCACACCTGCCTTGGTGTGGTCCAGGATCACTTTTTTTTCAGCGCACCCCGCCAATAAGAGCAGCAAGATCCCGGTTATCAAGATTGCTGTTTTTTTCATAAATTTTACTGGATCTGATTGGTATGTTTCCCTCAGGCATTCAAAAAAAAGCCCGGGCCAGATCAATGGCCCGGGCTAGAATAGGAACTGGGACAAGTTGCTGTCAAGACAATTTATTTCTTGTCATTGACTTCAGTATAGTCAGCATCCACAACATCTTCATCTGCGTTTCGGGCTCCCTGCTGACCGGTCTGGGTCTCGCCATGGGGTTGTTCTCCCGCCTGTCCAGACTGGGTTTTCTGAGCATAGAGCTTTTCCGCCAGCTTATGTGATGCCTGAGACAGATCTTCAGTAGCCTTGCGTATGGCTTCTTCATCCTCGCCATCCATGACCTTCTTCAGTTCCTGGATCTTGTTTTCGATCTCTGCCTTGAGTTCGGCATCAAGATTCTCTCCCAGGTCCCTGATGGATTTCTCCGTGGTGTAGATCAGGGTGTCCGCATGGTTGCGGGCCTCAATAAGCCGCTGTTTTTTCTTGTCCTCCTCAGCGTGGCTTTCAGCCTCCTTGATCAGCTTGTTGATCTCGTCCTCGGACAGGCCGCTGGAGGCGGTGATCCTGATGGACTGCTCTTTTCCTGTGCCCATATCCTTGGCAGAAACATTGACTATGCCGTTGGCGTCGATGTCAAAGGTGACCTCTATCTGGGGAACACCTCTTGGAGCCGGTGGAATGCCGGTGAGTTCAAAGCGGCCCAGGGTCATGTTGTCCCCGGCCATGGGCCGTTCTCCCTGCAGCACGTGTATGGAGACCGAGGGCTGGTTGTCCGCGGCTGTTGTGAAGATCTGGCTTTTTCGGGTGGGGATTGTGGTATTGCGCTCGATGAGCTTGGTGAACACTCCGCCCATGGTTTCAATGCCCAGAGAAAGCGGGGTGACATCCAGGAGAAGCACATCCTTGACGTCCCCGGCGAATATGCCTCCCTGAATAGCTGCACCCATGGCCACTACTTCGTCAGGATTGACACTCTTGTTGGGCTCCCTGCCGAAGAATTCGGAAACCTTTTTCTGGACCAGAGGCATCCTGGTCATGCCGCCCACCAGAAGCACCTGATTTATCTCCGAAGGCTTGAGTCCGGCGTCTTTCAGGGCCTTTTCACAGGGTCCCATGGTTCTCTGGACAAGATCCTCGACCAGGCTTTCCAGTTTGCTCCGGGAAAGCTTCATGTTCATGTGTTTGGGTCCGTGTTGGTCTGCGGTGATAAACGGCAGGTTGATGTCCGTTTCCATGGTGGAAGAAAGCTCTTTTCTGGCCTTTTCCGCAGCTTCCCTCAATCTCTGCAGGGCCATGCGGTCTTTGGAAAGATCTATCCCGTTTTCCTTCTTGAATTCGTCCACCAGGTAATTAATGACCCGCTGGTCAAAATCTTCTCCACCCAGAAAAGTGTCGCCGTGTGTTGAGCGCACCTCCACAAGGTTGTCCCCGACCTCAAGAATGGAAATGTCGAAGGTTCCGCCCCCAAGGTCAAAAACCGCGATCTTTTCATTGACGTTTTTATCTGTTCCGTAGGCCAGGGAAGCTGCTGTGGGTTCGTTGATTATGCGCTTTACTTCAAGACCGGCCACACGCCCGGCATCCTTGGTGGCCTGGCGCTGGCTGTCATTGAAATATGCCGGAACAGTGATCACTGCTTCCTTTACCTGCTCTCCCAGATATGCTTCAGCATCACTTTTCAGCTTCTGCAGGATCATGGCTGATATTTCAGGCGGACTGTATGTCTTGTCGCCTACCTGAACATGGGCCTCGTTGTTTTTTCCCTTGACTATCTTGTATGAACACCGTTCAATCCAGCTTTTAAGCACAGGATCGTCATACTGGCGACCCATAAGTCTTTTAACGGAATGAATGGTCTTTTCGGAATTGGTAACGGCCTGTCTTTTGGCTATTTCTCCCACCAAACGCTCTTTGTCGGTAAAGGCCACGATGGAGGGTGTGGTCCTTCCACCTTCAGGGTTGCTGATGCACTTGGCTTCCTTTCCTTCCATTACATATACGCAACTGTTGGTGGTTCCCAGGTCGATTCCTATTATTTTTCCCATATTAACAAGCCTCCTTAGATTGATCTTGATCGTTGTCGGTTTTCATAAGTCTCCATATGGAGTTGTAAAGACTGCATCATTCATTTTTTTTCAGGAGAGGGCTGCTTACTGACCAGTACCTTGGCCGGTCGGACCAGGCGGTCACCAAGAACGTATCCTTTCTGCATTACCTGGCAGACCATGCCTTCCTCCAGGTCATGGCGTTCCAGCTGGGCCATGGCTTCATGGTAATTAGGGTCGAAAGGCTCGCCTTCCCGGCCAACCTGTCTGAGGTTGTTCCTGTCCAGCACTTGATGAAACATGTTCAGGGTCATTTCCAGCCCCTGCACCACGTCTTTGCAGGCCTGTTTCTTACGGCCGTGTTCCAGGGCAAGCTCCAGGTTGTCTATGACCGGGATCACTTCCTCAATAAAGGAAGAAATGGCATATTTGCAGTATTCCTCTTTTTCCCGGGCAATGCGCTTCTTAAAATTTTCAGAATCTGCCAGGGCCTTAAGGGCTTCGTGTTTCTGTTCCCGGAGCAGTTCACATTCAGGACAGATTTTCTCCCGGCAAAGAGTCAGGATTTCGTCTTCTGAAATTTCCAGAGGTAAATCTCGGTCTTCTGCAGTGTCATCTGGCCGGCTATGGCTGTTTTCCTTGAAGTCGTTTTCCTCCAGGGCCTTTTCTCGTTCAATATCTTGTTCTTCCAGGTCTTTTTTGTCTTTTTCGCTGGACATTTATAAACCTCCGCAATTCTTTAATTCTTTATTCTCATGAGTAAATGGATTTATCAGGCCTACGCAAGGCCTTCATGGTTTTTATATTCATAGATATCGTGGAGTATTTGACTAAGAATTCTGGCAGTCAAGTCAACAGCAGGAATTATCCGTGAATAGTTCATGCGGGTCGGACCGATAATACTGACCATCCCGATATTGTCCCCTTTAAGGCTGTAAGGCGATGAGATAACAGTATAATCGCTGAGTTCCTCCCAGTCCTGCTCCTGACCCAGTATAATGCTCAGGCTTTTGCTTTCAAGGGTCTGATCAAGGAGTTTGAGCAATTTGGACCTTTCTTCCAGAAGTTTGAAAACCTCGCGCATTTTGGACAGATTAGCAAGGTCAGTGTCCTGGAAGAGATAGTGTGTCCCGTCCACATATACCTGACGGTTGTTTTCAGGTTCAAAGGACTCCCTGGCCAGCCTCAGGGCGCTCTGATAGAGTTGATTAAACTGTCTCTGGGCAATTTTCATCTGCTCGTAAATGCTGACCCGGACTTGGAGCAGGGTCTTTCCCTGGTAATGCTCGTTCAGATAATTGCTGAACTTGATAAGGTCATCAGTCATGATATCGCGGTCAACGCTGATGACCTTGTTCTGGACCATCCCGCCTTCCATGACCAGGATGGACATGACCAGTCCTGGCCGGAGCAGGATAAAATCTATGTGTTTCCAGCGAATGTTCTGGTGGCTGGGAGTGATGACCAGGCTGATCTGGTTGGAGATGGAGGAAAGAAGTTTGGATGCTTGGCTCAAAGTCCTGGGCAGGTCAGGTCCGACCTTGGCCAGGGATGACTTGATCTTTTGCTCGATCTCCCTGGGAAGAGGCTCCATATCCAGCTTGGAGTCCAGATAATAACGAAAGCCCTTGGCTGTTGGAACTCTTCCAGCAGAGGTATGGGGCTGCTCTATATAAGACTCTTCAGTCAGATCAGCCATGATATTTCTGATAGAAGCAGGGCTCAGGTTGAGATTGGACTTTCTGGCCACTGTTCTGGAACCCACTGGCAGGCCACTCTGGATATAGCTTTTGACTACGGTGAACAATACATCGGCTTGTCTCTGATCCAGATTCATTTGTTACCTCATTAGCACTCTTAGGTTAAGAGTGCTAATGAGGTAACAACGCGGACTCTTTCTGTCAAGGCAGGTGATGGCGATCAAGGGCCGGGTTGTTCGTCATTAAGACCATCAGCAGAAGCATCATAAAGGCAGGGTGGAAAAAGCAGAACTCAGGGCAGGGTGCCTGCCTGATGGTTCTCAGGTCTAAAACCTGAAACATGATGTCTCCAGTATCATACCCGGTCCTGGTAATAGTAGATATAGTCGCGCAGGGCCTGGACCCAGGGACGGACCTGAACCCCTGTGACTATGCTGAACTTGGAGCAGTCCAGGACCGAATAGGACGGCCTTTTGGCTTTTTCATGACAGTCTCTTGAGGATATGGGATTCACCCGGCAGTTGAGCCCGGCGCAGCTTATGGATTCAGATGCCAGCTCGCACCAGGTGGCCTGGCCCTTGTTGGCTACATGGTAGATGCCCTTGGTCTTTTTCTTTACCAGTTCCAGAGAGTATCGGCCAAGATCAAGAGTGTTGGTAGGTGATCCAACCTGGTCATGGATAACATCTATGCTCTTTTTGGTCTGGGCCATATCCAGGATTTTGTGCACGAAATTTGTTTTGAAGGGGCCGAAAAGCCAGGAGGTGCGAACGATCAACAGTTTTTCCCATGAATTCTCCAGGAGAAATTTTTCCCCGGCCAGTTTGCTTTTGCCGTAGACGGTGGCTGGGCCGGTCCGGTCCTCTGTTGTATAAGGGGTCTTTTTTTCTCCGTCAAAAACAAAACCTGTGCTGAAGTGCAGAAGGTAGACATCTCTTTTGCTGCATACCGAACCCAGGATCCGAGGAAGTTCCCTGTTAAGAAGATAAGCCTGATCCTGCTCGTCTTCGGCTCGTGCCACATTTTTGAAAGCCACTGCATTGACCACCAGCTCCACCTCGTGTCTGTCAAGGTATTTTTCAAGCTGTTTCTGGTCAAAGAAATCCAGTTCCTCCCTGAAGGGTTTAAGCGTTGACCACCCTTCCCGGGCCAGGGTATGCGCCATGGCCTGGCCCAGCAGGCCTGTACGTCCGCCCAGGATCAAGGCTTTCTGTTGTGACATCTTTGCTCCTTATCCCATCTTGTCCGAAAAATGAATATAATCCCAGGGCTGGACCGAGTCCACCCATTCTTTGTTTTTTTTAAATTCCGGTCCATGGTCAGTCTCAGTCCAGGGTGAATTTTAACACCGGGTCTGAATACCGGCTGTTCTCTGACCAGGGAAAATCCATTTTTGTTTTGTTCATTCGACCAAGGTGGGTAGTATTCAAAAAAGCATTCAGGTTCAAGGACAACCTTAGCATCCGATAAAAAATATTGCGCTTCTGAGAAGTTTGGCTTATAAAAAAATATCGGGCGGTTAACTCAGCGGTGAGAGTGCCATCCTCACACGGTGGAAGTCCGGGGTTCAAATCCCCGACCGCCCACCATCTTTTTTAAGGCCTAGGTGCAAACATTAAGAATTCTCAGATATGCGGCTGATAAGTTCCGCGCAGATGACCCGCCCGGACCACCTTGTCAATGGCCAGGATATAAGCCGCGATACGATATGAAACGTTTCGCTCTTCAGCAAGGACAATGACCCTGTCAAAGGCCCTGTGCATGATGGTTTGCAGTTCCAATTGAATAGCCTCATCCTTCCACTTAAAATGCTGGATATTCTGTACCCATTCAAAGTAAGATACTGTTACTCCTCCGCCATTTACCAGGATGTCGGGCAAAACAGTTATGCCTGCACCTGGCAGTTTAGGCTCGGTATAAGGGCATATGGGTCCGTTGGCTGCCTCAAAAATTATCCTGGTCTGGAGTTTTTCAAAGGTGCCGCCATGGATGACATTTTGCAGGGCGGACGGGATCAGGTAGTCGCACTTGAAAATCAGCACTTCATCCTGATGAACAGCGTCTCCGCCGGCAAATCCTGACAAGCTGCCTTTGATTTTCTTGTGCCGTCCGGCAGCTTCGATATCAAGCCCGTCTTCATTGATTATTCCGCCCGTGGAATCAGAGACAGCAACTATCTTGCATCCGAGGCGACTGAGATGCAAAGCTGCATGGTAGCCAACATTTCCGAATCCCTGGACTGCTGCCGAAGTTTGATCCAGGCGCTTGTTTTCTTTTTCTGCCCATCTGCTGACAACCATGGAGACGCCTTTGCCGGTAGCATTCTCCCTTCCCGGAGACCCCCCCAGTTCCATGGGCTTGCCTGTTACCACTCCAGGAGAGTATCCTTGGCGTTTGCTGTATTCGTCCATGATCCAGCCCATGATCCGGGCATTGGTGTTAACGTCCGGGGCAGGTATATCTTTATATGGGCCGATAAGGTCACCAATACCATGAACATATTCACGGGTAAGCCTTTCGAGCTCCCCAAAGGACATCTCTTTTGGATTGCATGTAATCCCTCCTTTGGCTCCGCCAAGGGGCAGTTCCAGTAAAGCACATTTCCATGTCATCCAGGCCGCGAGTCCCCTGATGTCCCCCAGGGAAACGTCAGGATGGTAACGCAGGCCTCCTTTGTGCGGACCCCGAACATTGTTGTGCTGGACGCGGTATCCGCTGAAGACCTGCACATTTCCGTTGTCCATCCTCACAGGAATTCTCACTGACAATTCTCGAAATGAAGTATTGAGCCATTGGCGTAATGCGCTGTCCAGCTCCATCAAGTCGGCTGCCCTGTCGAACTGCATTATTGACGCCTTGTGGCAGTCTGTGGAGGAGCCGGAATCATGGATAGTCTTCATGTTGAACCCTTAAGGTTGATGTTAATTACCACGAATTAAGATGCAGGATGAGTCTGCAAAAAGTCTCTTTTGTCACGCGAAGCGCTTGCCTGAGGACCACGCAAAGCTAAAACGCGTGGTACAGGTTTGCCATCCTTGTTTTATTTTTTTGCAGTTGCATCTAGATGTTTAAATCAGCAATCTCAAGAAAAAAGAGTTGAAATATCTGCCAAGTTCGCAGCGATTCCATTCAGTTGAGTGCATTATTCTGGCGCAGGGCCTCGTACAGTATAACCGCAGCAGCTGTGGACAGGTTCAGGCTGCGCACCGGTCCCAAGATGGGTATCCTGATGATGCCGTGTCCCTGAGTAAGAATTTTCTCCGGCAATCCCCAGGTTTCAGGCCCGAACACAACACAGTCTCTTTGCTGGAATGAGTGATTTACGTAGCTTGTTCCTTTTCTGGCGCTGGTCATTATCAGCCTGTTATAACAACCGAGCTTTTCGAGAAATTCCTCCCAGTTTTTCCAGAGCCTGATATGAACATGCGACCAGTAGTCCAGCCCGGCTCTTTTAAGGTATTTGTCCTCAAGGCTGAACCCCAGAGGCTGGATCAGATTCAGGGGGGTCCGGGTGGCGGCGCAAAGCCGGGCAATGGAGCCTGTATTGGGAGGGATCCGGGGCTGATACAAAACAATTTGCATTTGTGGATTTTATTGTTTTTTTAAAGTGCCCCTTATTATTTGGCTGATGCGGGCACAGGCTTGAGAATCGCAACGTATTCAGATTATGATGTCCTGTTAAGTTTTTTCTGACCGGTCAGCGGCAGTGGAGACGTGCTTATCTGGTTCTTTTGCCGGTTTTGTTCAAGGATTCAACGTGCCAGCTCAGACATCGAACAGCATTTCCAGATCGTCCCTGGTAAGGGATTTCCAGGCGTTTTGTCCGGGGATTACCGCTTCAGCTACACCCTTTTTCTGCTCCTGCAACTTGAGAATTTTTTCTTCCACCGTGTTTTCACAGATCAGCTTGTAGGAGAAGACCTGTCTGGTCTGGCCTATGCGGTGAGTTCTGTCCGTTGCCTGGTTTTCCACGGCAGGGTTCCACCATGGGTCGTAATGAATAACATAGTCTGCTGCAGTCAGATTGAGTCCTGTGCCGCCTGCTTTTAAAGAAATGAGAAAGACGGGGATGTCCGGATCATTGTTGAATCTGTCCACCTGATCCAGGCGGTCCTTGCTGGATCCGTCCAGATAGGCAAAGGGAATTTTGTGTATGTTAAGCCAGGACCTGATTATATGCAGCATCTGGACAAACTGTGAAAATACCAGGACCTTGTGCCCGTCTTCTATGATAGTAGTGATCAGATCCTTAAAGGCCTCGAACTTGCCTGAGGGTAGATTGCTGTTGACCCCCGGCATGTTAAGCTTGAGCAGCCTGGGATGACAGCAGATCTGGCGCAGCTTGAGAAGGGCATCCAGGATGGACATCTGGCTGGCTGCAATACCTTTTTCATCCACCCGCTGCAGTATCTGATTCTTTAGTTTCTTGGCCAGGGCATGGTAAAGCTCCAGCTGTTCATCCATAAGGGCGCTGTAGTAAACGTTTTCTACTTTGGGCGGCAGCTCCTTGGCCACCTCGGACTTGGTCCGTCGCAGGATGAAGGGTTTGACCCGGGCCCGAAGATAATTCAGGCTTTCCTCTTCCCCATCTTTAATGGGCTTGACAAAACCTTTCTGAAAACCATTCTGGGAGCCCAGAAACCCGGGCATTAAAAACTCAAATAAAGACCACAGCTCCAGCAGATTGTTTTCAATGGGCGTGCCTGAGAGACACAGCTTGAAGTCCGCCTTAAGCTTACGCACTGAGCGGGCGGTAATGGTATTCGGATTTTTTATGTTCTGAGCCTCGTCCAGGATTATGGCATTGTACAGATGTTCGCTGAGCTCCTCCAGGTCCCGGCGGAGCAGGGCATAGGTGGTAATGACCAGATCGGAGTTTTTGATTTGTTTGAACATGCCCGAACGTCTGGCTCCGTAAATGACCAGCCTGGTCAAGTCTGGAACAAACCTCTGGGCTTCCCGCTCCCAGTTGGTCAGAACCGATGTGGGACCCACAATCATGGACGGACCGTTCCTGCCTCTTTCCCTGAGTTTTTGCAGAAACGACAGGGTCTGAATGGTTTTACCCAGGCCCATTTCATCGGCCAGGATACCCCCAAAGCGGTATTCATAAAGAAAGTTCAGATAACTTAGCCCCTGCTTCTGGTAAGGCCTCAGCTCGGCATTGAGGTTGAAAGGGGGGTCGATCTGTCTGATCTGCTCAAAGGAGTGGATTTTTTCCCTGAGCTCGTTCCAGAAAGAATCCGACTGGACCTTGTCAATATCCTTCAGAATATTGTCCAGGATGGGGACCTCATGATTGTGGAATTTCTTTTTGGGCGCTTTTTCCGGATCAAGACCCATGGTCTGCAGCTTGTGTTCCAGCTTCCTGATCCATGATTCCGGAAGGCTGGTATAGGAACCATCCTTGAGCTGAACATAGCGTTTTCCCTGTACCCAGGCTTTCCAGATTTTTTCAATGGGCACCCGGATATCTTCGTACTCCACATTAATGTCCAGGTTGAACCATTTGCTGTCTTTGGAGGATTCCACCCTGGCCACCACATTGGGAGGGGTCAACCTCACCCGGTATCTGGTCAGGTTCTTTTCACCGTAGACCCGGTATTTTTCCACCAGCCGGGGATAAGCGTCCAGGAGGAAGTTAATGGCTTCTTCAGGCTCAAGAAACCACATGTTTTTGCTCCTGGACTGAAACCCCATGTTCTGCAGGCTGGACAAAAGCTCTTCTTCTTTGCTCTGTTCTCTGCGCAGGAGGAAGGATTTGCCCTCAAACTGATAGCTGCCGGTCTGCAGATCCTGGTCCGGACCGGACAGGGTGATCTCGCCGTGTTCGGTTTCGTATATGTTTTGGATCTGCAGGGTCAGAAGGCTTCCCTCTTCATCCAGATAAAGCTTGGGGTTAAAATGGGCAGGGACAAAAATTGGAGACATCCGTTCCAAAAATTCTTCGTGACCGTAAAGGTCAGAGGTGTGTATCCCGGTCCAGACCCGGTCCAGAAACTCGGAAATTTCACTGTGCGGGATGATGGGGTTTTCCGAGACCAGTTCCTGGACCAGCGCAGGATGGAGTCCTGTCTGAACAGGATAGAAGCCGTTCTTCCAGCATACCCACAAAGGAAGCTGCCCATAGAAGTACACCTTTTCTCCAGCTATGGAAAAGGGCAGCTTGCCTTCGCGGCCCAGCATGATGTCGAATCCCAGTCCATCCCCGGACAGCTTGGGGCTCAGCTGAAGGCGCATGGGAGTGGTTTCCACTCTTACGGGCTGCTCAGTGTCTTCCAGAAAAAGATAATATTCGTTCTTTATGGACCAGAAAAACCAGGTCATCAGTCCCGGCGGAATTTCAACGCGATGCCCGAAATAATCCAGGGAGTAGCCAACCTGGGTCAGAACATCGGGAAGCTGGGGTGAAATCTCGCACCAATTGGGGTTGCGGATAATCTGTTCCAGGGTAACCGGATTGAGTACTGTGGACAGACCGGTCTTGTTCTGCCTGGCCCGGTAGAATTCAACCTGAAGTCTGCCGGACTCGGGGAAAAATCTGTATACCAGGTAATGCTGGCCAGGTTCCGGCTCCAGCTCGGTGGCAAAGTACAGGCGAAAGGTATGCCGCCAGTCGGTTCTGGGGATGGGTACGTCCTGACCGGCATCATCTCGCAGGCCAGCCAGGAATTTGAGGGCTGTTGCTCCGATATGCTTGCAGATTCCGGTAAAGGACTCAGGAAAGTTGCAATGGTAATTAATGATCCCACTGTCCAGGTTGAGCCCGATCTCGGAATTGTAAACCTGGAAATCCTCACCCTGGATCCTGCCTTCAAGATCCAGGTACTGTTCTCTCTGGTTGATATTTATCTTGTGTATGCCGTTTTCGGAATACAGCTCCTGAGCATTATCCAGAATATACTCGGGAATGTTTTCGCTGATGAATTTCTGGATTATTCCTTTGGCTTTTTTTTCTTCAAGATTAAGCATTGATTGTCCTTCTCCTCAAGGCTCCTTTGATCTTTTTGAATTCTTGTCATGTGGTGAACACAGAACTGCAATGATTAAACAAAATAAGAGCCACTTTCAAGCAAAAAAGTTTTTAGTTCCAGAACTATGGTATAATTTATTGCTTTGTTTGCTTGAAAGATTTTTTCGAATAATTCAGGGGTTTTTTTTTTGGCTCAAAAAAGGTATTTTTTGCTGCAGGATTACTGCAGCTTATCCTTTCCTATTCAACTGCAAAAAGTTTTTTTGCAGTTGAAGGGATCAGAGGTCAGTAAAATCATAATGTTATGGTGCTTGTATTTGTTTCCAGGCCCGTTTTTATGACGTTAGCAGGAAAGCCTTTCCCGGCAAAGAGCCTGACCTGTTTAGAATTAGGAACCGTCTGCGTAAACCTGCTTGATGATCTTTTTTTATACTAGCAGCAACAAGAGGTTGTGACAATAGTCACAAGCAGAAATATTAAAAATCACATTGTTTTCAATATCCGGTTGTTTTTATTAAAAATGCTTAACCTTGGGCAAAGGACAGACGCAATCCAACAGGCAAAATTTCTTATGTCACATTGAATTCAAGGGAGTATAAAAATATCCCATGCCTTTCCACAAGCTTCAGGATCTGCCCTCTGAATGGGCCCATTTCTGTTTGAATGTTTATTCATTTGTGCAGAAAGAGCTGGGTGTAAACCTGGAAGGCCGAAGGCTGCTGGTGGCTCTTTCAGCAGGCCCTGACTCTACCGCTCTTTTGCGGGTGCTTTATTTCATGGCTCCCAGGCTGGATCTCAAAATATCAGCGGCCTATTTGAATCACTGTCTGCGTCAGGAGGCAGATCAGGAGCATGAAGCCGCAAGCAGGCTCTGCAGCAGTATGAATGTACATCTTATCACAGGTCGTAGCAAAGTCCAGGTCTTTGCCCGCAGAAAAAGGACAGGCCTGGAAGACGCCGCACGAAACTTGCGTTACAGGTTTCTGCGGGGGGTCGCGGCAAGGATGGGGGCTGATTTTATTCTCACGGGGCATCATTTGAACGACCTTGCCGAGGATGTTTTCATGCGTCTGCAGAGAGGTGCGGGCTGGCCTGCCTTGTCAGGGATGCAGGCCTTTGTGGCGGAACATAATATACTAAGGCCTTTCTTGCTTACGCCCAGAAAAAAGATCCTGGGCTTTTTGCAGGCAATAAACCAGGAATTTGTTTTCGACAAATCAAATCTGGATCCCGGCTTTTTGCGCAACCGCATAAAAATGAGCGTGCTTCAGGAAATGGAAAGCATAAATCCCAGTTTCCTTCAAGTTATAGCCAATCTCTGGAAACTCGGACGGGAGGACCAGGCATACTGGGAAGATGTCCTGGCCGGTATTGAGCGGAAAATGTCGGCGAGCCAAACATTCATGGCCAGTGATATACTGGCTTCTCTACCCAAAGCGGCGAGGCTGCGCTGGTATAAAAAAATGCTGGACCGGCTTGGATCAGGTCAGGCTCTGCTGGAAAATATCTTTAAGCTGGATGATCTGTGGATCAGCCGGAAGACCGGGGTTGTGGTCCAGTTCCCAGGAAACAAGGTTTGCAGGGTGACCAGACAGGGAATAGAATTCAAAGTGCTGCACACGTGATTGCTTTGCGGGTTTCAAGCCGTGGCGGCCAAACGATAAACAGGGTTTGATATGGATTTACAGCTTGCCCAGGAAAAGGATGCTATTCTTGGCCGGGATTTTTTGACCTGGCTGTGGTTTAAAAGTGAAGTGCAGAACAATATTTTCAAGACTCCCCAGGGGGAAGAATTTGCACTCTATCTGGGTCAAAAGGTTGTTGTGGAAGGCGGAGAAGGGGAAAGCAAGGAAAAGGCCGTATGCTCCGGGATGATGTCCCGTCTCCAGGAGGCAAAGCAGGGGCTGAGGACCGGTAAAAAGGTTGTCCAGGCCAGGCTCACTGTGGAGCAGGACAGCAATACCTGGTCCCTGCAGGTAAACTCCTCATGCCTTTCCCTGTCCGGGATCAAGACGCCCGGGATGGAAGTCCGGATACAGGAAGGAGAAGACCCTGACAGTATTTTTCTGGAAAAGATGTTTTTACTGGAAAAGTCAATATATTTTATTGAGGTTGTGTATGCGGAGTTTCTGCAGCTTCGCCTGTCTCATGAATGGCCCGGAGAGGTGAGGGTTTTCAGAGAATGGCTTTACCGGGAATAGCATTAGCTGCAAGGGCAGGTTCTCATGAACGTAAATACCGGATTCGATCAGGTCGTGGTTTTCGGGGAAGTCCTTTTTGATATCTTTCCTGACCGATCCATGGTCATAGGCGGGGCCCCGTTCAACGTGGCCTGCCATCTCCGGGGACTGGGGCTGGATCCGCTGTTCATCTCCAGGGTTGGAAATGATCGCCTGGGCAGGGAGGTGATCCAGCACATGCACAGCTGGTCCATGTCCACCAAGGGGATCCAGGTGGATAAAATCAAATCCACCGGAATTGTGCAGGTTAGATTTGATCAGGGGGAGCCTTTTTACGAAATTCAGAAAGATGTGGCCTACGACTATCTCCATCCTCCTGACCCCAAAGAATGCGGAATGCTCTCAAAAAGACTTTTTTACCATGGAACTCTTGCGGCCAGGAGCGATATTTCTGCTGAGACTCTCTACTCTATGGCCAGCTGGAAAGATCAGCAGGTTTTCTGTGACATCAACCTGAGAGATCCCTGGTGGAACCATAAGCTGGTCCTGGATGTTGTCTCCTGGTGCAGCTATCTCAAGGTCAATCTGGCTGAGCTGGACCAGGTGGCCGGGATCCTGGGCATCCGGCATGTGGAAATAGAGAAAAAAGCCCGGGCAATTCAGGAAAAAGGCGGGCTTGAGGGCCTGGTACTGACCATGGGAGATCAGGGGGCCATGCTGTTTCCCCGGGAGACAGAATCCCTGTATTCTTCTGCATCCCAGGTGGATTCATATCAGGATGCTGTGGGTGCAGGCGATGCCTTCAGGGCGGTTTTTCTGCTGGGGATATGCAGAAGATGGTCATGGAAGAAAATTCTAGAGCGCGCGCTTGCTGTGGCGGCCCGGGTGTGTACAATCCAGGGGGCCATACCGCATGATCCTGGTTTTTACAAATCGTTGACCCGGAAGTGGGAGGTATAGATGGCGAAAATGATCCGGAGAAAGAAAGGTCTCTATCTGGTGCATTTGAGTATCCACGGCCTGGTAAGGGGTTTTGACATGGAGCTGGGCAGAGATGCGGACACCGGCGGACAGGTAAAATATGTGGTGGAACTTGTCCGGGGCCTGGGAAAACATCCTGAAGTGGCCAGGGTTGATCTGATTACCAGGAAAGTTCTTGATCCCAAAGTGGATGAAAGCTACGGCAAAACAATCGAGAAGCTGGGCGACAAAGCCAATATTGTTCGCATGGAGTTCGGGCCCAAAAGATATCTGCGCAAGGAGGTGCTCTGGCCATATCTGGATGAGCTTACAGACAGGGCCCTGCAATACTTCAGGCGGGTAGGAATGGTTCCGGACGCAATTCACGGGCATTATGCCGATGCCGGGCTGGCAGGATCCAAGCTGGCCCAGCACCTGGGAGTGCCCTTTATTTTTACCGGTCATTCTCTGGGACGGGTAAAAAAGCAGAGACTTCTGGACCATGGCCGAAGTGAAGCATCCATTGAGTCCAAGTACAATATGACCACCAGGATCGAGGCTGAGGAAGTATCTCTGGGCAATGCTTCTCTGGTTGTAACCAGTACTTCTCAGGAGCTTGAGGAACAGTACAGGGAATATGAAAACTACCACCCCGACAGAATGCGCATCATCCCGCCAGGAATAGATCTGAACCGTTTTTATCCCTATAGAAAAGGGCAGAAACGTCCAAGAATAGCAGAAGAGCTGGACAGGTTCCTGAAGAAGGCCGGCAAACCCATGGTACTGGCACTGTCCAGACCTGATGAGCGTAAAAACATCACCACTCTTGTCCAGGCCTTTGGTGAAAGCGATGAACTGCGTCAGGCAGCCAACCTGGTAATCATTGCCGGGAACAGGGAAGATATCCAAAGCATGGAAACAGGTCCCAGGAGGGTCCTGACCAGGATTCTCATGCTTGTGGACAGATATGATCTCTATGGCCAGGCGGCATATCCCAAGAAACACAATGCAGATGACGTACCAGAACTTTACCGCTATGCAGTCAGAACCAGAGGAGTATTCGTTAATCCGGCCATGACCGAGCCGTTTGGGTTGACCCTTATTGAAGCCGGTGCTACCGGTCTGCCCCTGGTGGCAACTGATGACGGCGGTCCCAGGGAGATCATCAACAACTGCAACAACGGCGTTCTCATTGATCCGCTGGACAGGGAATCAATGGTTCAGGCCATTTTATCCTTTATCCAGGATGCTGAAAACTGGAAGAAACGCTCCAGGTCAGGGATCAATGGGGTCAGAAAATACTATTCCTGGGAAGCTCATGCCAAGACGTATCTAAAAGAGCTGAGCCGGATAATGACTCCCACAAGGGAGCCCGCCCCTGGGCTGCCCATCATCAAGAGCAAGCTGCCTGTTGCGGACAAGGTTCTGGTGACGGATATAGACAATACCCTGCTGGGGGACAGTCAGGGAGCGAGAAAGCTGCTGCAGGTCGTGCAGGAGATGCAGGAAGAGCTTGTCTTCGGGGTGGCCACAGGGCGCACCCTGGAAAGCACTCTGAATATTCTGGCCGAGGAAAACGTTCCTGTTCCGGAAATACTGATTACTTCCGTGGGCAGTGAGATATATTACGGCCCCAGTATTCTGAAGGATCATTCCTGGAGCAGGCATATCGCCTACAGGTGGCAGCCCGAGGCAATTGCCCGGGTCATGGAGGGGGTGCCCGGAGTTGAGCTGCAGCCGGGTGAAAATCAAAGGGAATTTAAGTTGAGCTATAATTTCAAGCCCGGGGTTTTTCCGGGGATGCGCCAGGTACGCAAGCTTATGCGCCAGAATGACCTGCATGCCAAGATGATCCATTCCCATAACAGGTTCCTGGATTTCTTGCCTGTTCGTGCTTCCAAGGGTCTGGCCATCCGATTTCTATGTCTCAAATGGGGCGTGGATCTGAAAAAGGTTCTGGTTGCAGGTGATTCCGGCAATGACCGGGAGATGCTCCTGGGCAGCACCTTGAGCGTTGTGGTGGGTAATTACAGCCCGGAGCTCAAAAGCCTGCCTGTGACTCCAAACATCTATTTTGCCGTTGAAAGGCATGCCTGGGGAATAATCGAAGGAATGCAATATCACGGATTTCTGGAGGAGAATGAGTATGATTGATATTGAGGAGATGGAAGGGTCTGATCCGGAACTTAGGAAAATACTGTATCTTTTTTTGCGGGAAATGGCAAGAACCGAAAAGACATTCCTGTTGAGATCGGAAATTCAGGACATGCTGGCGGATTTTTTCGACGATGAGGAGCACAAAAGACATGAATCATCTCTGGTCTTTGAGATCTTCAAATATGCTCAGGTGGCTACGATTCACAAACCATGGATATATCTGTCAGTTCGTCCGGAAATCGGCAAATGGCAGTATTTTCGATTTCACGTGGAAGATGTGCTGTTTGATGAAATTGATGTCAGCGATTACCTTGGCTTCGAGGAAATGCAGATAAATAAGACCACAAATATAGATGAGTTTTTGCTGGAAATAGATCTGGAGCCGTTTAACCGTGAGTTTCCCAGGCTCAAGGACTCATCTTATATAGGAAAGGGGGTCGAGTTTCTGAACAGACATCTGGCCGGACAGTTTTTTCAGGAAAATAAGCGCGGAGACGAAAAACTTATTGAGTTTCTGCGCCTGCATCAATGTGAAGGAAAACAGCTCATGCTCAATGAGCGCATTGAATCTGTGTCCAATTTGCGGCCTGCCCTGCGCAAGGCGCTCGTTTTTTTAAAAAAACAGGGATCAGATATTGAGTGGCCGGAAATGGCCAGGGATATGCGCAAGCTTGGTTTTGAACCTGGGTGGGGCAGGGAGAATTCCAGGGTAAAGGAAAATCTTGAACTTTTACAGGAAATCCTGGAGGCACCCACTCCAAGCATTCTGGCCTCGTTTCTCAGCAGAATTCCCATGGTTTTCAAGCTGGTTATAATTTCTCCCCACGGATATTTCGGACAGTCCAAGGTCCTGGGGCTTCCGGATACCGGGGGACAGGTAGTGTATATCCTGGACCAGGTCCGGGCCCTGGAAAAGGAAATGCGCAAACAGATCAAGAAACAGGGCATGGATATAGAGCCTGAAATCATAGTCCTGAGCAGGCTTATCCCTGAGGCTGGGGAAACTACATGCAATCAGCGTCTGGAAGAAATTGTCGGCACGCGCAATGCCAAGATTCTGCGGGTTCCCTTCCGCTACCCCAGCGGAGAGATAGTTCCCCACTGGATCTCCAGGTTCCATGTCTGGCCTTTTCTGGAGAGGTTTGCCCTGGACTCCACTCAGGAGATTCAGGGCGAACTCAGGGGACGTCCGGACCTGATCATAGGCAACTACTCCGACGGTAACCTGGTGGCCTCGCTCATGTCCAAGAAGTTAAGAGTTACCCAGTGCAATATTGCCCATGCCCTGGAAAAATCCAAGTATCTTTTTTCTTCTCAGTACTGGAAGGCCAATGAGGCCCAGTACAGGTTCTCCAGCCAGTTTACAGCCGATCTTATTTCCATAAACACGGCTGATTTCGTAATTACCAGCACTTATCAGGAAATAGCCGGTACTGAGGAGAGCGTGGGCCAGTATGAGACCTACAATTCTTTTACCATGCCGGATCTGTACAGGGTGGTCAGCGGCGTAGACGTGTTCGATCCCAAATTCAACGTGGTTTCTCCCGGGGCGGACGAAAATGTTTATTTTCCCCATTTTGACAAGGACCGGCGTTTGCTGGAGCTGCACGAGGAGCTGAACAGTTATGTCTTTGGCCCTCCAGCAGAATGGGCCAGGGGAGAATTCAAAGATAAAAGCAAGCCCATTGTTTTTACCATGGCCAGGCTGGACAGGATCAAGAATCTGACAGGCCTGGTGAGCTGGTACGGTGAAAACCAGAAGTTGAGGCAGGAAGCCAATCTTTTGGTTGTGGCCGGGTTTCTTCGGGCAGAGGACTCCAGGGATGAGGAGGAAAGGGCCTGTATCCTGGAGATGCATCACCTGTTCCAGGAGTATGAACTGCATGAACAGGTACGCTGGCTGGGCTGCAGGCTGGACAAGAACCTGACTGGTGAGCTGTACAGGTATGTTGCCGATTCCAGGGG
>PUMA01000147.1 GCA_003551155.1 Desulfonatronospira sp. | reverse complement strand
AACAGGGTATAGCAGCCATTACCGGCTTCTGCGTTATCAGTGAAAATTTTAATCCCCCCAAAGAAATCCGGGCCATGGAAATGGAGGTCATCCCCCCGGGCACTGTGGTCAATCCTTATCAGGCCTACGATATAATGCTCAGGGTCCGGGACAGGGCGGACATCCTGCTTCCCCTGCACGAACCGGGATTTGCCGGAGGCGATGCAATTGGAGCCTGAGATAGAACAAGTCTTTTTTCTCCCGCCATGCCGTGTTTTGGCTGACAAGGCATATAATCTGTTCATGACGTCCTGAAGACCTTATTTGTCCCCAGCTTTTAAAAGGCTCAACAAGATTCACAAATAAGTTGACAAATACTCAAAACATGCAGATAAAGAAACTCATTATCAAGGAGCACAAACAATTATGCAGTCAGCGCGTGAGCAGTTTTTCCAGTATCTGGCCCGGAAAAAGCTCCGCTTCACCTCCCAGAGGGCGATAATCTTCGATGTCTTCTGGAGCGTTGAAGGTCACGTTTCCCCGGAAGAGCTTTACCGCCTTACCAAGGAAAAGGACCAGTCCATTGGCCAGGCTACTGTTTATCGCACACTCAAGCTTTTATCCGAGGCCGGCATTGCCCGGGAGGTGGATTTCGGGGATGGAGTGACCCGGTATGAACCATATTACGGCCAGAATCATCACGACCATCTCATCTGCAAGGAATGCGGGCAAAGCGTAGAGGTAGTTGACCACAGAATTGAAATACTCCAGGAGCAGCTGGCCAGACAGCACGGTTTTACCCTGAGCGGCCACAGCATGTACCTCTACGGTTATTGCTCCAGTTGTGGCGGAAAATAAGCCCTGACCGTCACATGAGGAACAGTGCCGAACTTTTTTTGATATTGAAAATCAGAATAACAACTATTAAATTAGCGGTTTCATCTCTTTGTATACTTTGTCCTGCCTGGCAATGAAGCTGACTTTTTGAACACAGGAAAACAAATGAAAGAACAGGAAATTTACTCATGGAAAGACTGTACGTTGAGCCCGGTTACCCTGAAAGCCGACAGAATCTTTCCAGGACTGATAAGAAAACTTGAAATCCTGGGCAGTGCCTGGCCCCTCCTGGGCAAGGCCTACCACCGCCTTTTTTACGCCGGCATGCTCAAGTATGAAATCTCCTGCTCCAGGGTCATGCCCGGCATGCATGTGATGCACGTGGGGTGCGGTCCCCTGCCCATGACAGCCATGGAACTGGCCCGGCAAGGCCTCCGGGTGACTGCGGCGGATCTGGAGCCCGAGGCTCTGGCCAGAGCAGAAAAAGTCCTTATCCGGGCCGGACTTGAAGACCGGGTACGCCTGCTTAATGCTTGCGGAACTAAGCTCGATTTTTCCGTGTATGATGCAGTCTGGCTTTCCCTGCATGTCCGTCCCATGGACCGGATACTTGAGCGGGCCATGCATATGGTCCGTCCCGGCGCCAGGATAGTATTCCGGGATCCCAGGAAAATTTTGTGCAGATACTATCCCCCAGCGGACAAAAAGCTGCAATTCAAGGGGTTCCAGTGCATGCGCAAAAATCAGATCCTGAGCAAGAAAAGCGTGGTATTGATCAAAAACCTGAACCTGGCTTTCCGGAACATGGACTCAAAATCTGATAACTTTCAAAAAACTGCTTGACATTCATTTAAAAATATAATTTGATAACTACATTCAAAGTCAAAATAAACCTTGGCTTTTTTAATCACTCTATTGTTGATATTGAAAATCAACATAAGAACCAAGACATTTTTTTCAAATATAAAGGAGCCTGCAAATGTTTAAGATGTGGTTCGGACGCAAGCACGAGAGCGATGACTGCCCGCACAGACCTGAAGAATGCGACCGCCTGAAGACACTGGATTGCCTACAGCTCAACGAGGAGGGAGAGATCGACTCAATACCCGATCAGGCACTTCTGGAGCCTCTGGGCTTCAGGCCGGGTAAAAAAGTGTGCCTGCGCTGCCGGGCCCGCTTCGGAGGTCCTTTGGTAGCCGAGGTGGAAGGCAGACACACCGCCCTGGGGCGCTCCCTGGCCAGACAGATAAAACTGCGAAACCGGCACCCTATATGCCCAGAGAATGAGTAAAACGCATGTCCTGCTCATGGGCCCGCCCAATGTGGGCAAGAGCGTTATCTTCAATCATCTGACCGGCCTCAATGTAAGCTGCGCCAATTATGCCGGGACCACTGTGGAGTTCGTGGCCGGCAGAACCCACCTCAACGGCCGGGAAATCTTCCTGGTGGATGTTCCCGGCACCTACACCCTGAATGCCACCAACCAGGCCGAGCAGGTAGCCGTGGATATGCTCCGCGGCCGTCACAAACCAGGCACCCAAAACACATGTTCCCACTGCAGAGAGGAAAGCGACGTCTGCGCAGAAGATCTGTCCGCCGGGCCTGCTGCGGTTATTTGCGTGGTGGACGCCAACAACCTGGAAAGCAGCCTGTACCTTCTTTTTCAGGTGTTGAGCTTTGGATTGCCCACGGTAGTAGCCCTGAACAGGGTAGATCTGGCCCTGGACAAAAACATCAGGATAAACTGGGAACAGCTGTCCCGCCATCTGGGAGTTCCCATAGTGCCCATGGTGGCCGTGGAAAAAAAAGGCTTTGATCAGCTGAAAAAAGAGATCCGGAAACTCCTGGAGCAGCCATTTAAGATAAGGCTTGACTGGGAACAGGACAAGCACTGGGCCATGGCAGAGAAACTCTCCAGGGAAGCGATTTCCGGAGGCGAAAGTCAGGGAGGGTCCAGGCGCAGACACTGGGGAGAGAAACTGGTTCACCCCTGGCCGGGACTTCCCCTGGCCGTAATCATCCTGGCCCTGTCCTTCGCCCTGGTAATCGGCATCGGCATGCAGCTGCGTCAGCTGATTCTTCTGCCTGTTTTCCGGGGAATGCTCATCCCTCAGATTGTGGCCGGGGTCCAGGCAATAGTCCCTCAGGGCATCATCCAGAACATCATGATCGGGGAGTACGGCTTCCTGGTCAAGGGCATTGAATGGCCTTTCACTCTGGTCATGCCATATGTGCTTTCCTTTTACGCGGTCATGGCCGCTCTGGAGGACAGCGGCTACCTTCCCCGCCTGGGAGTGCTCCTGGACGGACTTTTGAACCGCATCGGGCTGCAGGGCTCGAGCATCATCCCCCTTCTTCTGGGCTACGGATGCGGCATCCCTGGCATCCTGGCCACCCGGGCCCTGGCCACGGGCAAGGAAAGAATCATCATCGCCACCATGATCTGCATGGCTGTGCCCTGCATATCTCAGACAGGGGCCTTCATAGCCATGCTTGCTGAACGTTCTGTAAGCGTTGTAGCGGCTGTATTCGGACTGTCCTTCGCGGCACTGATCATTGTCGGCCTGCTCATGGACAAAGTCCTTAAGGGACCAAGGCCGTTGACCATCATGGAAATCCCTGAGCTTTTGCCGCCAAGGGGGAGCGTCCTGCTCAAAAAGATCTGGATCAGGCTCAAGCGCTATATTACTGACGGGGCACTGCCCATGGTCGTGGCCGTGGGCATTGCCGCAGTACTTTATGAGACCGGGATCATGGCTGCTGCGGGCCGTTTCCTGAGCCCCCTGGTGGAACACTGGCTCCGGCTGCCCCAGGAGGCCTCGGTCCCCCTGATCCTGGGCATAATGCGGCGTGAACTGGCAGTACTTCCTCTCATCGAGATGGACCTGACTACCCTGCAGCTTTTTGTCGGGGCCACTGTGGGCCTTTTCTACGTTCCCTGCATAGCCATTGTGGCCATTCTGGCCAGGGAATTCAACATCAGACCCGCTCTGTTCATGCTCCTGGCCACCAGCGCCACAGCCTTCATCATCGGCGGCATCTTTGCCAGGATGGAGTTTCTGTCCTGGATTTTCATCTGAACTCATTGTCTGGATTCATTTCACAAACCCTCCTGCCCAGCCCGGGATTTTCTGAGGGCATAAAGGGCGACCTTTCCAGCCTGCCCAGCAGGATGGAGGAACCCTTAATTATCTCTGACAAGTCGCGGCTGAAAGGCCCTGGGTTTGCCCAATAAAAAAAGAGAATCTGCCTGGTGTGATATTCCCGATGCAGATTCTCTTTGCTTTGGCCGGCATGGCGTTATTCGCCACCCGGTTTTTATCTGACAATCATGGTGCGGAGGATTTCTGAGCATTTGCTGCTGCTGTAAGCCATCTGGTAAAGTTTCTCAGTAAAATGGATCAGCTGATAAATATCCTTGAAATCTATTTCTGAGTTGAAAATCTTTCGGACCAGGGTATTCTTGTCTTTGAAGACTTTATCTTTTTTTTCACGGATTTTACGCAGCTTTTCCTTTACCTCTTCCCGCTGCATGCTCTCCATGTGCACAAGGGCGGTGGACTCCTTGAGGGCAGGCCCCAGCATTTCCAGGGTGGTAGTTACCTCATCCTGCAGGTACAACAGGTCACGCTGGAATGCCTCAGGAACGTTCACCTCGCGCATGGCCAGCCAGTTCAGGGCCTCCTGGGCTGCATCCAAGATATTGTCCTGTGCGCTGGTGTAGTTGAGAAACTGGATCTTATCAACGGCCATGAACAGTCCGCGAGGGAGATTATTCCGGATGTTCCTGATAATCTTGTCTGCCTGGCTCTCCAGTTCATTAATCCGATGCTGCAGGGAATGAAACTCAGGGCACTGTCCTCCCCCGATATAGCACTCCAGGGATTCGCTGATAACCTCTATGGATTCATGAATCTTTTCATAGTGATCATGCAGCCCTTCCATGGGTGACCTGGTGGATAACAGGCCGAAAAAATTTAATCTCATGACACACCTCGGGGTTAAGATCTATAACAACCTAGAAAAAAATGGTCCAGCGCAGCAGCTGGAAGATTACAATGCTTGTCAGGGCTGCTATGGGCACGGTAAGTACCCAGTAGGCCATAATCCGCCACAACACCTTGAGGTCAATGGCACTGAAACCTCTGGCCAGTCCAACTCCTGTAACACCCCCCACGCAGGCATGTGTGGTGGAAACCGGCATGCCCAGAAGGGAGGCCACCAATACTGCAGTGGCCGAGCCGTAATTCACTGAAAAACCCCTGGTATTGGTCAGTGTTGTTATCCGGGTGCCCACTGTACGGATGACCCTGGACCCTAAAAGGGCTATACCTGCAGCTATGCCCAGACCTCCAATAACAAGAAGAAAAACAGGTATTTCCGCCTCTGCAACAAGGGCCTGCTGCCTGACAATGATGTAGATAACCGCCACCGGGCCTACAGCGTTGGCTACATCATTGGCCCCCAGGGAAAGAGACACGTAGGAGGAGGTCATGATCTGCAGCCTGCGGAAAATTCCTTCCACATTCTCCACCTTCTGTTCCATATGTCTGGTGGCTTTATTTATTAAGTACCTGAATATCATCCAGGCCAGAACAGCCAGCATAAAGATTAAAATCACCGCAACGGGCATGCTGAGGTCAATCGCCTCTCCCAAGGGGGTCTTGAACAGAAATGAAAAACCCAGGATCAGAACAGTCAGGCCTATCCACCTTGGCGCCCATTTCCCGGCCTGCTGCAGATAATGCTTCTGGTAAAAAATGAATCTGCGGATATGAGTAAAAATCAAGTAAGCTATAGCACCTGCAAACAGGTGAGAGATGACCCAGGAAAGCACAACAACCAGGAGTATAAGCCAGTTTACAACCTCTGGTCCCCCTGCCACCAGACCAAAACCCAGGATGCTTCCCACGATGGAGTGGGTGGTGGATACCGGCAGAGCTGCCAGGCTGGCGATGAGCACCCAGAGAGAAGCCGCCAGCAGGGCGGAAAACATACCAAGCACCATGATCTTGGGATCGGCTATGTGCTCAGGATTGACAACTCCCCTGGTAATGGTCGCAGTGACGTGAGCGCCCAGAAATACAGCTCCGACGAATGTCAGTGGTGCAGCAATAAGAACCGCCTGTCGCACTGAAAGGGCACCTGAACCCACTGCTGTGGCCATGGCATTGGCCAGATCATTGGCCCCCAGGCTGAAAGCCATGAGAAGGCCTGCAGCCATGGACAGGTAAAATATCAGGTCGTAGAATTCCAAGCTATGTCCCCGGCTCAGCGGTGAATCAGCATACCATCATCAGGTCGGTTCATTGGATTCCGGGCTTGAATACTATTTATTCTACAGTAAAAGGCGGAAAACGGCAAACCCGTATTCCGCCTCGTGTCGTCCTTCAGCAGGTAAGGAATCCCGGCATGGCAAAAAGCTAATCTTCAAGGGTGGAGGTATCTCCCACTTCTTCTCCCAGTTCCTGGGCCTTGAGCACCCTGCGCATGATCTTTCCGCTGCGGGTCTTGGGCAGTTTATCCCTGAAGTCAATGCTCTTGATTACAGCAACCGGTCCCAGTTCAGCTCGCACATGGGACTTGAGGGCTTTGATCAATTCGTCCGGATCCTCCAGCTTGTAATCCGCGCTCAGGGTGACAAAAGCCTTGGCCACTTCGCCCTTGATCTTGTCCGGGATGCCTATGACAGCTGCTTCGGACACTGCCTTGTGCGATACAAGAGCGCTTTCCACTTCAGCAGATCCCACCCGGTGCCCGGCAATACTGATTACATCGTCGGAGCGGCCCTGGATCCAGAAGTATCCGTCCTCGTCCTTGCGGGCCACGTCACCGGCCAGATAAAATCCGGGGATCTTCTCCCAGTAGGTCTCTTTGTACCGTTCCGGATCATTGTACAAAGTCCTTAGCATGGAAGGCCAGGGATTTTTAATAACCAGATGACCGCCCTTGCCCGGCGGGACAGGGTTGCCCTCGTTGTCCACCACGTCCGCCTCAATGCCCGGCAACGGCTTTGCAACCGAGCCCGGCTTGAGCAGAGATATGGGCAGGGGACTGATCATTACTGATCCTGTTTCGGTCTGCCACCAGGTATCAATAATGGGACATTCCGCCCTGCCGATATTGTTGTAGTACCACATCCAGGCTTCAGGGTTGATGGGCTCGCCCACACTCCCCAGAAGCCTGATGGTGGAAAGGTCGTGCTGCTTGGGATACTGAGACCCGAAACGCATGAGCATGCGGATAAGAGTGGGTGCGGTATAAAAGATGGTTATTCCGTAACGGGCAACCATATGCCATAAACGGTCTGCCTGAGGATAAAGGGGGTGGCCCTCGAACATTACCGTGGTGGTCCCGGCCATCAGCGGCCCGTATACCACATAACTGTGCCCGGTGATCCAGCCTACGTCCGCTGTACACCAGAAGATATCCGTGGGCTTGATGTCGAATATCCAGTTCAGAGAACGATGCACTCCCACCATGTATCCGCCGTGAGTGTGGACTATCCCTTTAGGTCTGCCCGTGGTCCCTGAACTGAACAGCAGGAAAAGCATGTCCTCGGAATCCATGGCCTCGGTCTCGGAAACAGGGCTTTCCTGGCGAATCAGGTCTTCATACCAGATATCGCGCATCTCGGTCATTTCTACTTCCACGTTGGCCCTGTGAACCACAACTACGGTATCCACTGTCTCGCACCCGCCAACCAAGGCCTTATCCACCAGGTTCTTGACGTTTACAGGACGTCCGTTGCGGTAAAAACCGTCAGCAGTAATAACCAGCTTGGCTTCTGCATCTTCGATGCGTTCCCTCAAAGCCTTGGCAGAAAAACCTGCAAAGACCATGCTGTGTACCGCCCCGATCTTGGCCACGGCCAACAGGGAGATCATGGTTTCAGGCAGAGGAGGCATGTACATAACAACCCGGTCACCTTTCTTGATGCCCAGAGATCGCAGGGCATTGGCAAACTTGTTCACCGCCCGGTAGAGCTCGTAATAGGTAAATTTCTTGGTATCACCGGGTTCGCCTTCCCAGATCAGGGCCAGTTTGTTCTTGTTGGCTGTTTCAATGTGCCGGTCCAGGGCGTTGTAGGCAATGTTGCACTTGGCGCCGGTAAACCACTTGTAAAAAGGGGCCTGGGAATCATCCAGCACCTTGTCCCACTTTTTGAACCAGTCCAGCTCCCTGGCTGCATCCTCCCAATACTCCAGATAGCTTTCTTTGCATTTCTTCATAACCGCTGCGTATTCCTGGGGGTTAATGTTGGCATCAATCACCATCTGGGGCAGCGGCCGAAATATCCTTTCCTCCTGCAGTAAAGAGTCAAGGGCTCCTTTGTCTTGCATAACACTCCTCCTTTAAACTCGATCCTAAAATACTCCTGATATCAACAAGCA
This sequence comes from Desulfonatronospira sp., assembly GCA_003551155.1. Classification (GTDB taxonomy): domain Bacteria; phylum Desulfobacterota; class Desulfovibrionia; order Desulfovibrionales; family Desulfonatronovibrionaceae; genus Desulfonatronospira. Next base: position 22,217 of record PUMA01000147.1, on the reverse strand, counting down.
AGAATCTTGATTACAGCACCAGCTTTGCCCGGGCCGGCAAAACCGGTTCTGAACATGTCCGCACGGGTTCTTTTTCCCGTAAAACGGGGTTAAATTTAAAACAAAAAAAATAAATTGGCACTGATTATCGACTAAAGGCTGATAGGTCAAGTTAAACGGCGAGCATCTCCTTAAAGACCCAGGATCTGCTTCAAATCATTGATGCGTCTTCGGCTTATGGGCAATTCAATTCTTGTCCGCCCGGCGGTTCTGAGCATGAAGTTACTTCCGGGCAATGAAGCAATCTCAGTGACCATCTCCAGGTTGACCAGATATTTGCGGTGTACCCGGAAGAAACCATACTTGCTCAGACGCTCTTCCAGGCTTTTTAATCGATAAGAGGTCAAAAATTTTTCCTGAAAGGTATGTACAAAGCTGTAATCTTCATAAGCTTCCACAAAAACGATCTGGTTGTAAGGTATCAGGATCAGTTTTCCGTCCAGGTTTATGGGCAGCTTCTCGATTTCCATGTGCTTTCTGGGAGTTATATTCCATGCAGCACGAAGAGCGTTTAAAAAAGAGTCTTCGTCGGCATCTGCCATGGGCAGGTGCAGGGTCTGCTCTTCCTTGTTTTTCTGCCGGCCCTGGGCATCAAGATTGTTGCTTTCCACAATCCTGGGAGCAGGAGAGAAACGTAGCAGTCTTTCAACGGTATTCAGCAGTCTGGAGCGCTCAAAGGGCCAGACAAGATAATCCGTGGCCCCCAGTTCAAAGGCTCTGTAAGCCTGCTGCTCGTCCTGGGCAATAAACACTATGTGCGGTCTCTGTTTGCGCTGGCCGAGAATCTGGGTCAGCTCTATTCCGCTGACCCCGTTGGGCAGATCTATACCCACAAAAAAAACATCGTAGGAAATGCCCTCCAAAAGTTCCAGGGCCTCATGTGAACTCACAGCATCTCCCAGAACCTTTATCCTTTTTTCTCCGGAAAGGTATTCGCGCAGCTTGAAAGCAATGTTCCGGTCCGGATGGACAATCAGGGCCTTCAAATATGACATGCTTTAAATCCGGGTATAAAATCAAATTTGAACCACCGGCAATGGCACCGGCAAGAAAAAACCATGACTTATAAACTGGTTAATCCCCGCTTGAACAAATAACAGGCACTCAAACCAGGGCACTTGTGCAGATAATCAGTATATCAACTGCATTACAGTTTCACGGCACATGCCAGGAGCCTGCTTTTTCTCCACTGATCATGAAAGAGACAAGGCGTGTCCCGGCCCCGCCTTCTTCCTGTTGAGACTTGGACAGGCCGGATCCGGTCTGATCAACCGATGCTCACTTCGGCTGAACCTTCTTCCTCTCCTCCCTCAGGCCATTCAATCTCTATCTCCAGGGACTTTTTGGTATACTTTTTGGTTTCCTCTTCCACCTTGAGTTCAAGGGTCACATTGGCCGGGATCTTCAGGCGCACCTCTTCTGCACCGCGGCTCAGGACAACCTCGCCGCTTTCCACTTTATCCGCTATCTGACGCAGAATCCCGGCCACTTCCTGAATACTCTTCTTTTCTTCGCTTTTGAACAGGACTATTTCCATTTTGATTACCTCCTGTTGCTTCGATTATCGATTATCAATCAAAAATCTCTGGCAGCTGACAATAAACAGGTTCCTCGACGCAACGTGTGGATTCTACACACAGTTAAAAATAAAAATCTTTATCCAGAATGCCGGCTCCGGGGTTTTGGCAAAAGCGGCTCAAACTGTCTGAAGCGATCTAGGCGGACTTAAGCCCGCACCTTATTTCCTGTGCACCTGCTGGAATCCTGGTGAAGTGCGGGCTTTAGTCCGCCTGTGAGCAAGTTTTTGAGCCCTTTTGCCAAAACCCTGGAGCTGGAAAGACGCAATGCAATGCCATAATATTCCACTGCAAACGTCGAAGAGACAATAAACATCAGTTGTCCGGCAGGGGCACCGAGGAGATGAGATACTTCAGATCCTCATCAGTGAAATAAAAGCCCAGGCCTGCAAAAAAAGAGCTCTGGCCGTGCTTGCTTAAATAATCATCAAAGCCTGCCGTCAGATAGAAATTGTCCAGAAAATACAGATTGGCCCCGGATTTGAGATGAGGACGGTCCGCACCCAGATCAAACACGTCAGTATACAGCTTGATCCGATCGTCCCACAGGAAATAATCCATGCCGAATCCTCCTGTGGATTCGATGAGTCCGCCGCGCAGAATGAAATCATTCCATCTTTTGGCCAGCTGGGCGGAAAACTTGAGCCGGTCCTTGTAGGTCTTTTCCTCGCGCTCCCTGGTTTTACCTACATACTGATCATTCTCCCATCTTTTGGTTACGGTATCCGTGGTCCTGGTCCGTCCTCTGGGATCGTCGATGAGAGACAAAAGATAGAACCTGTCCTCTGCCGGTTGCAGGGTCAGGTTGAGATAGGACTTCATGTCCCCGCTTCTGGCCATGTATTCGCTGCGGAAGTCCACCACCGTCTGAAAGCGGTCAAAGCGATCCAGAAATTCATTTATCCCGTCCAGAGCCTCGTCTATTTTTCTTCCGGTATCGTCTTCGCTGATGAGCTTGCCCAGGGTGCCCTCACCTTCATCCAGCTTGCGGGTCAGGCTTTCCAGGGAAGCTGCAGTGCGGCGCATATCTTCGCTCATCCGCCGGTCCTCCAGCAGGGTGGCCACAGGACCTTCGCCATGCCGGGCTGTTTCCAGGATATCCCCGAGCTGTTTTAGGGTAACATTCAATTGCTCGGAAGCGGTACCGAAATTGTCCACAATATGGGTGATGCCTTCTTTGTTGGTTTCGCTTATGGATTTGAGATCTCCTGAAAAATCCTGCAGATTGGCCACAATCATTTCAATGCCCCTGGCATTGGTCTGGACAATCTGGTTCAGCTCCACAGCAGCCTGGCGCAAATTTTCAAAAAATTCGCGCATGTCCCGTTCGCCTTCAGGACCGCCAAAGACATTGGCAACGCTTTGGGACACCTTGCTTATATCGTCGGCTATATCCCCGATGCGGGCCATTACCTGATCCAGGTCAGTGGGCTGAACTCCGTGGGCAATGACACCGCCATCTTCAAGGACCGGCTCATGTAAACTGCCCGGGTGAATCTCCACAAACTTGTCTCCCAGAACACCCCTGGTCCTGATGGTTGCCCGCGAATCGGCATGTATGGTTACATCCGGACGAATAGCCATGGTTACCCTGGCCCTGTGGTCAATCAGGGAGATTTTCTTGACCGTGCCCACATCTATGCCGGCGATCTCTACCGGGGAATTAGTGCGCAGGCCGGACACATTTTCAAAGTGGGCGTGCACCGTGTAGGTATCCCTGATGACTATTCTGTCCCTGGTGATCAAAGTGGTCAGATAGGCCAGAAGAACAATGGCGATAAAAACAAATATGCCTACCTTGATCTCAGTACTCGGGCTTTTTGCCATAACTCACCTGATGCATGAGCCGGCCCCCATGGAACTCGGACGACCGGCGGTTTTGGGTGTATACTGCAAGAACAGTCCTTATAATCATTTCAGAAAAATCAATTTATCTGGATGGGTCCTGCAGCTTCACCCCGGATAAACTGACGGACCACGGGATCGCTGCTCTCCTGAATCTCCCCGGGAGAGCCCTGAGCTATGATCCTGCCCTGGTAGAGCATAAAGATATTGTCAGCAATCTTCATGGTGGCGTTTATGTCATGGCTGATGACTATGCATGTGGCTCCGAACTCCTTCCGGGTACGCAGGATCAGATCGTTGATGGTGGCGGCCATCACCGGATCCAGGCCAGAGGTGGGCTCGTCAAACAGCACGATTTTGGGATCCAGAGCCAGAGCTCTGGCCAGTCCCACTCTTTTGCGCATCCCCCCGGACAGCTCAGCAGGCATCTTATGCCCCATGCCCTGCAGGCCCACCGCGGCAAGCTTGGCCTGGACAACCTCATCAATTTCCTTGTAACCCTTGGAAGTATGTTCATGCAAGGGAAAAGCCACGTTTTCAGCCACATTCAAAGAATCAAAAAGAGCCGCTTCCTGAAAGAGCATGCCGAAATCCCGCCTGATCCCCGCCAGTTCCCGCTCGGACATGGGCACGATATTCTGGCCCCTGACCATGATGCTTCCTTTGTCCGGCTTGAGCAGTCCAATGATATGTTTGATGAGTACGCTTTTGCCCCCCCCGCTGCGGCCGATGATAATATTCACCCGGTCTTTTTCCAGATCCAGCTCCAGACCCTCCAGAACAGTATGGGGGCCGAAGCTCTTGGTTAACCCCTGAATGCGGACTATGTAACGGCCCTGGTCCATTTAAATCTCCCGTTTTCCAGCGTTCCATTGATCACGAGAAACGTAAAGCAAACGCGTCTTATGCATCAACTTACTTCTTTCCTCTGATCTCTAGAACATGAGCGCGGTCAGGAAATAATCGCTTATCAGAATGAGTACACAGGACATGACCACTGCCTGGGTAGTGGACCTGCCAACACCCTCGGCGCCTCCCCGGGTATAAAAACCCTTGTAGCATCCCACCAGGGTCAATATTACTCCAAACACAGAGGCCTTGACCAGGCCGTTATATACATCAGCAAGTTCAACATATTCATATATCTTGTTCATGAACATCCCCCCGTGAATATCCAGAAGCTGAACCCCGACCAGGTACCCCCCCAGGATGCCCATGACATCGCTGACTATGGTCAGAAGGGGCAGCATGATGAACCCGGCCACGATACGGGGAAGGACCAGGTACTGAACCGGGTTGATGGCCATGACTGTGAGGGCGTCCACCTGCTCAGTAACCCGCATGGTTCCTATCTCCGCACAAATGGCTGAACCAGCTCTGCCCGTAACCATGAGCCCGGTGATTACCGGGCCCAGCTCCCTGGTCATGGACAGGGCCACTGTTGCCCCAACCAGAGTCTCCGCCCCGAACATGCGAAAGGCGTAATAGGTCTGCAGGGCCAGGACCATGCCCGTAAAAAGGGAAGTGAGCACCACCACGAAAAGGGAATTCACCCCTATGAACTCCATCTGCCTGAATAAAAGCCGCATGCGGAAAGGAGGACGCAGAATCCAGGACAGGGCATGGAGGAATAGAAGCATTATACTGCCCAACTCCTGGAGTATCCCCAGGGTCTTATGTCCCAACCAGCCAAAAATATTTTTCATGTTGCCAGCGCTCTGGGAGATCTAAATGGTGTCAATCTTCAATAAGAGAGGTATAAAACATAAGCTCCTCAGGGAAGCGGGTGAATATCTTATCCCGGACCAGGCGGTTGCTTTGCGGAACCTCATTACTGCTCAGCACCTGTTTCAAAAGATCCTTGCATTCATCCATGGTTGTCTGACGGATTATGCGCTTGATCCCGGGGATGGCCTGGGGATTCAGGCTTACTGAATCCAGCTGCATCCCCATGAGAATGGGTATGCAATATGGATCAGCAGCCATCTCGCCGCATATATTAACGGCTATACCCGCTGCATGAGCAGCGTCAATAACGTACTTGATGCTCCTGAGCACTGCCGGGTGCAGGGGCTGATACAGGTAGGATACATGCTTGTTGGTCCGGTCGATGCCTAGAGAGTACTGGATAAGGTCATTGGTCCCGATGCTGAAGAAATCCACTTCCCTGGCCAGCATATCAGCTATGAATACTGCGCTGGGCAGTTCGATCATGATCCCCATGGGAAGTTCCGGATCAAAGCTGACCTGTTGGGCTTTTAACTCCTCCCTGACCCGGAAGTATATCTCCTTGACCTCCACAAGCTCCTGCATTCCGGAAATCAAGGGAAACAATATGGATACGTTGCCCATAGTGCTGGCCCTTAAAATAGCCCGCAACTGAGCCTGGAAAAGATCCGGGTGCTGACGGCAGAAACGTATGCCCCGCAGACCCAGAGCCGGATTGAGCTCCTTGAGGGCTCCGAAATGAGGAGCTATCTTGTCCGCACCCAGGTCCAGGGTGCGGAAGACCACTTTCTGGGGATAGACTATGGAAGCCAGGTCACGGTATTCTTCATAAAGCTCTTCCTCGGAAGGAAGGCTTTCCCGGTTGAGAAAACTGTATTCAGTGCGGTACAGTCCAATACCTTCTCCGCCGTTATCAATTGCCGAAGTGACTTCTTCAAACAGCTCGATATTGGCCAGTACCTGCATCTGGTAGCCGTCAATGGTTTCCGCAGGCAAATGGCAGTTGCGCTTGACCTGCGACTGATACTCGCCAAAACGGAACTTGAGCTCGGTAAACCTGGTGATCTCCTTTTCACTGGGCTCGATAATGATTTTGCCGTTAAAACCGTCCAGCACAACCAGATGGTCATCCTGGATCTCCTCCAGGCCTTCCGCGCCCACTATAGCCGGGATCTGCAAGGAACGGGCTATTATTCCGGCATGGGATGTCTTGCCCCCGGTGATGGTGGCAAAGGCCATGATTTTGTCCAGCTTGAGCTCTAAGGTGTCAGCCGGGGAAAGATCATGGGCCAAAAGTATCATCCTTTCACTGACCTCACTGATATTCTTGGGCTGGCCGAACAGCTGGCTGCGCACCCGGCCGGCTACAAGACGGACGTCCTGTATCCTGCTGCGGATATATTCATCCTCTATTCTGCTGAAGGCCTTTTCAATATCTCCTACTGCGTTTTCCAGTGCCCATTCAGCATTGATCAATCTGGATCCCACATAGTGACAGGCTGCATTCTGGAACTTTTTGTCCCGCAGAATCATGATGTGGGAATCAATAATGGCAGCCTTTTCCTTGAGCTCCCTGGGAACCTTTTTTCTGAGCTCTTCCAGATCCTCCAGGGCCAGCCGAAATCCATGCCTGATCCTCTCGGTTTCCTGGGGCACCTGCTCAGGGGTGATATTGACCCGGACAATGGAGGTTTCTGAATCCCGATTCAAAAAATAGGTCTTGCCAATGGCCAGTCCTGCTGAAACAGGAATACCTTTTATGATACGACGGGCCATTTATTTTTCTTCTCCCAGCTTTTCCCTGAAAAGGGCCTGCAAATGCTCCACAGCGTTTCTGGCATCTTCACCCTGAGCCAGGATGTGCAGGTTACCTCCCTTGGGAACAGCCAGGCTAAGGATTTCCAGAATGCTCTTGGCATCCACTTCCCTGCCGTCAAAGGCTATGCTGACTTTGGATTTAAACTGCTGGGCAGCTCTGGCGATACGTCCTGCAGGCCTGGCGTGCAGTCCGAATTCATTGCGCAGGCTGATTCTTGTTTCCCAGATATTTTCGTCCACCATTTTCGGCATTCACCCTTCTTGCACATGACAAGTTTATGGACCGGATGTGCGGTTAAAAGTTAATTAACATTCCTGTATCTGCCCAGGGCAGCAGCAGAGCCAGAATAAAGATAGCCAGCAGAAAGACCTCCCTGCTCCACTGGATTTTGCGGAAGGCCCAGGCCATGCCCAGAGCCAGAACACAGATAATGACAAAGTCTATAATGTGCCAGCTAAACGGCCAAATTACAAGCCAAAAACCCAGGGCAAGCAGGGAATTTAAAACCTTGAGCCTTCCTCCCCAGTTGATAAGGTTCCATTTTTTCAGATTCTGAATGAAGATCAGACCCTGAACATAGCCCTGATAAAAAATATAAAGCTTGAAGAGCTGCAGGGCCGCAAAAAAAAGACCCCCCAGGACTATAGCGGGCCAGTATTGCCCGGCAGCCAGCAGGATAATGGTCAGCAGGGACCAGGTGACCAGCATGCTGCCGCTGAAAAAAGAATCGCCAATGGCTGAAAGAGTGTACACCAGGGTGGATTTGACTTTGGGCAGTGAGCTGGCCGGAAACAGACCCATGGCTATTTTTCTTTCCAGGGACAGAAACACTCCCACCAGAAGCGGGTTCCAAAACGGGTGGGTGTTGTAGAGCTTGAGATGTCTTCGCCTGGCTTTCTGCAGGCCCTGGGCATCCCGGGCATGGACCCGCTGCAGACCGGGTTCCAGTGCATAGGCCAAACCAATATTCTGCAGCCCCCTGGTGTTAAAGGCGCTGCCGATAAGCTGGCTGCGCAGATAACAGCGGCTTAAGGCTTTCCAGTTAATATGGGCCATATACTCATCTCGATGCCTGACTGTCCTGGATTTCTCGCGGGCAGGGGCCAGCCCGATACAGGCTGCTACCCGGGGTTTGACTGCATCTGATGCATGAGAGCGTAGATGGACTTGCCGCTCCAGCCCTTTACCTGTTTCTGAACATGCTGCACCACTTCCCTGGGCTTGAACCCCTGATGCGAGTAACTCATGATCAGGCTTTTGACCACTTCAGAGTCGCTTTTAATGTTTTCCGGGCCAGGAGGACCGATGATAACGGTGAATTCCCCCAACAGTGCTGCCTGGTCAAGATCGATAGTTTCCAGTGTACCCCTTATAAATTCTTCATGTTTTTTGGTCAACTCTCTGGCCAGACAGAACTCCCTGTTGCCCAGGACATGGAAAGCTGTCTTCAGGGCAGTCAGGATACGGTTTTTGCGCTCAAAAAAAACAAGGGTAACCGGGTGGTGTTTCCAGGGGAAAAATGCCTTTTCCAGCTCTGCACGTCTGCGGGGGACAAAGCCCAGAAAGACAAAAGGATATGGAGGCAGCCCGCAGGCCATGAGTGCAGCCAGGAAAGAACAGGGTCCGGGAACTGGAACGACCCTGATCCCCTGGTCACAGCAATACCTGACCAGGTGATAGCCTGGATCAGCCATGAGAGGGGTTCCTGCATCACTGATCAAAGCACAGTCGAATCCCTGCCGGATCCTTGATGCCACCTGATGCATCCGTCTGGTCTCGTTGTGCTCATGCAGGCTCAAAAAGTCTTTGCCCGTAATACCCAGGCTTTTGAGCAGCATGCCGGCCCGCCTGGTATCCTCGGCCAGTATCAGGTGGGCCCTGTTCAGGGCCTCCACAGCCCTGGAGGTTATGTCACCAAGGTTGCCAAGGGGTATGGCCACCACCCACAGGGCTGAATTCAATGGCGTTTTGCACATGGTCGATCTGGACTTCCCGGCCCACTGTTACGCAGATGAAGTCAAAGCGGCACTCCCTGGACCAGAGTCTGTGGCGGCTCAAATACATTCCTGCAGTGCGCAGAAGCTGCTTCTTCTGCTTGAACCCCAAACTTTCCAGGGGATGGCCCATGGCATCCGGAGTCCGGGTTTTGACCTCAACAAAGATTATGCGCTTTTGCTGGGTGCAGACCAGGTCCAGTTCACCGCCCCGGATTTTCCAATTGCGCTCGATTATCCTGTATCCCTGTTCCGTAAGATAGGAACCGGCCACTTCTTCTCCAAATCGGCCAAGATCTAGGTTATGGGCAGACACGGCAAAATCTCGCGCGGCTTGGAAACCACACCTCTGAAGGTCATCCTGTGCATGGGAGAGGGACCCATTCTCTGCAGGGCACTTAAGTGTTGTCTGGTACCGTAGCCTTTATGCATGGCCAGACCGTATCCTGGGTAACGCCTGTCCAGCTTGCACATGAGCCTGTCCCGAAAGGTTTTGGCCATGATTGAAGCTGCTGATATGCAGGGCTCGCAGGCATCCCCTCCTACGATACTTTTCTGGGGGATATTCACAGGCAGCTTTTGGTTTCCGTCAATGAGCAGCCTGTCAGGTCTGGGCAGCAGATGCCTGACTGCCCTGCTCATGGCCTGCAGGGTGGCCTGCAGGATGTTGATCCGGTCTATTTCCGCCGGCCAGGCCAGGCCCAGGGACCAGTGAATGCTTCTGGCCTTGATCTCTGAGGCCAGCGATTCCCGGTTGGCGGAAGAGATTTTTTTGGAATCCGCAAGCCCTGGGATAATAATTCCTGGCGGCAGTATTACAGCCGAGGCCACCACGGGTCCAGCCAGGCACCCTCTGCCTGCCTCATCGACTCCGGCTAACAACATGGTTTTTCACCCGGGTAAAAAAAGGACATGGACAGGGGATGAGCTGCCTGATCCGGCTTAATTGGTTTTGTGCCAGTCGGTCCTGGCCTTAATCCGGGCAGCCTTGCCCCGAAGTTTACGCAGGTAAAAGATACGGCCCTGCCTGACCTTGCCCCTGGCGACCACCTCCACCCTTTCGATAAAGGGAGAGTTTATTGGAAAAACCCTTTCCACTCCAATCCCGTCTGAAATCTTGCGGACCATAAAGGTGGAGTTGGTGGTGCCGCGCTTTACTCTGAGCACTGTTCCCTGGAAAACCTGGATTCTCTCCTTTTCCCCTTCGATAATGCGCACATGGACCTTGACCGTATCCCCGGCCTTGAACCTGGGGATATCCGTTCTTATCTGTTCCTGTTCAATCTGTTGCATGATGTTCATAACAAGTACTCCTGAAAAAAACTGCCCGCCAAAGCCCAAAAAAAGGTTCAGGGGCCTCGGTTTTAGGTGCATGATATTAATGCGTATTGCACTGGGGTGGGCCTTCAAGTGACAGCAACAGCCTCTTCCGGATCAGGAAAAATCCCCCAGTATTCGATCCACAAGAATTGAGACGGCTGACCTCACAGAAAGGTGATTATATCCTTCCAGAAAACGAATCGGGCTCAAAATATGGTCTGCTTCATCAAGCAATGACCCGGCCAGGCCGTATCCGGTGCCCAGAAGCAGCAGTACCGGACTGTTTGAAAGGAGCTCGCGTACCCCTTTGCACCGGATATTACCGGTGCCTGTGGCGCTGGTGGCCACAACCACAGGCCTGACCCCCGCTTTATGGGCAATTTCCTGAATCGCTTCCTGCACAGAGGAACAAATCCTGATGCCGGAAAGTGCTCTGGCCCGGTCAGGATTAGCCTGAGCACCGAACCCGCGTGTCCAATGCCGGATTAGTCTTTCAGCCAGGGCCTGCTGATCCCTGAGAGGTGTACAGAGGTAATATCCGCCAAGCCCGTATGTAGCCCAAACGCGTCCTATATCGTGAATATCAAGGTTTGTCAAAGAAGTTGTGCTTTCCCTTCCCATTTTATTTAAAACCGGGTGATGGACCAGCACCAGATGAAGATTACGGCCCGGGCGCGGCCTTGGAATTTTTTGCAGGCAGTCAATGTCTTCAGGCTGCAGTACTTTCTCCTCAAGAAGTTCAGACCGGTACTTTAGAGTGTTTTCCAGGGCCTTTTCCCTGCGCCAGCGGGTAATACGGGCGTGATTCCCCGAAAGAAGCACTTCAGGCACCCTTAGTCCGGAATATTCTTCAGGCCTGGTATAATGAGGGTATTCCAGAAAACCTGCTGAAAAGCTCTCCTCCCCTGTAGATTCCTGCTTGCCCAGAAACCCTGGCAGAAAGCGGGCCACTGCCTCCATGAGACACAGGGCAGCTGCCTCGCCTCCATTAAGGACAAAGTCGCCTATAGAAATGAGCTCCAGGTCAAAGAGTTCTTCCAGGCGGGCGTCAATCCCCTCGTAGCGTCCACAAATGAGAGCCAGATCTTTTTCCCGGGATAAAAGAGCAGCCCGGCGCTGACCCAGGGGCCGGCCCTTGGGTGTCAGGAGAATCTTTTTGCAGCCGACAGGCGCGGCATTAAGGGCCTTAACCAGAGGATCCAGGAGCATGACCATTCCCGGACCACCGCCGTAAGGACGGTCATCCACACTTTTATGCCTGTCCAGAGCATAATCCCTGGGATTGATCAGGGAAAACCTGAGGATTTCTTTCTCCCTGGCCTTGTTCATAAGGCCGCAGCTCAAGGGAGAATGAAAAAATTCCGGAAAAAGAGTGAAGATATGATAATGCACTTTCAATCCTGGAGATATATTTCCAGCAGACCTTCAGGGGGATCAATGATCACTTCTTTGTTGGCCGGATCAAGCTTGAGGATAAAGTGATCCTGGGCAGGAAACAGTACCTCTCTGCCCAGAGGAGTGAGAATCCGCCAGACTTCGCCACCTTTTTGACTGACAAAACCCCGCAGGACTCCCAGGTAAGAGCTGTCCTGTAAAAAAACCCGGCAATCCATAAGCTGGTAAAGATAGACCTCGTCGTCTTCCGCCGGGGGCAGGTCTTTGGCTGACACCAGAATTTCGGCTCCCCGCCACTTCTCTGCCTGATCTCTGCCGCTGATCCTTTCCAACATGACAAGCACCATTTTTTGATGCTCTCTCCAGGCCAGGGGTCTGAACAACCTGGCCCTGGACCCTGGAAGTCTGAGATATAGCCTGGCCAGTTGATCCAAAATTAAAGGGGAACCTGCATGCCAAGCTATGCAAAGCTCCCCTTTAAGCCCGTGCGGCTTGACTACCTTCCCGCAAGGAATCAGGTCCATGGCAGTCATTTTTCAGTTTATGCCGGCTATTCAATAATTTCCAGAACAGCCCGTTTTTTGGCCTTGGTAGAGGCTGCACCAAGAATAGTGCGCATAGCCCTGGCAGTCCGGCCCTGCCTGCCGATCACCTTACCCAGATCCTCCTTGGCCACCTTGAGTTCAATAACAGCAGTCTGTTCGCCTTCCACTTCGGCCACCTCAACCTGATCAGGATTATCCACCAATGATTTGGCGATGTATTCGATCAATTCCTTCATCATAATCACCTCCGGTTATAGCAGAATTCAAGAGAGGTTGTCCGGTTCATATCCAGCTTTTTTGTTGATAAAGAACTTGCTTCCCATTGTTCAGGTCTTGCGCATGATTTTGGCAGGCACGCTGAAAATCCAGTTTTGTTGTGACCAGTAGCTTGAAACGGGTTTAATATGTCCCGCAGATTTTTCTCGCCGGCTGGAAACATGGGTTATTAAGACCAGATTGAATATGTGCAGATATCTGTTCCAGTCTTTCACATCTGAATATACCTGACCAGGGTCTGTGTACAGTTCTGTTAGGCACTGATCTTTTTCAGCAGAGAGCGAACTGTATCTGTAGGCTTGGCCCCTTTTTCCATCCAGGCCCTGACCTTTTCCATGTCTATTTTGATTTCCGGTGGATTCTGAAGCGGGTTATAGTAACCAAGGTATTCCAGTGCCCGGCCGTCCCTTCTGGTTTCACTGTCCAGGGCCACAAGGCGGTAGAACGGTTTCTTTTTGGAACCCATTCTGGTCAGTCTTAGTCTAAGCGCCATCTACATTGTCCTCCTCTGTGTTGAATGAGAATATTTTTTCTTTTCTGATAACTGTTATGTGTATGACTGTTATTAACAAAAGCTTAACTCCTGACTTTAGAATGCAACCTTCTTATTTTTATCTATATATGATGCGCCTGCAAAAAGTCGAGAAATGAATAATTCAGAAATCAATAATCTACATAACTCTTTGTTTTTACTGACCTCTGACGTCTGTGACTGCAAAAATGACTTTTTGCAGTCACATCATATATAACGTGATTGCAAAAAAATCGAAAATCCGGCTATAATACTCACTCTTTCATATCATAACTCTTTGATATTTCTAACTTCTGGCGTCTGCAAAAACACTTTTTGCAGACGCATCATATGCTGCACCCAGTAACAGAGATTCTGCAAAAGCACAGTACGGGACAGCATTTAACCGGGTTGAACTTTACAAAAATATATATTTGATCAGGATTTTGTCCAGTTAATTATCTTTTCTTTTTTTTGCGCCGGGCTTTTTTGCGCCTGGCCTTGGGTCTGCTTACCCCGGACAGGGCATTGCCGCCTATGTCCAGGCTGGGCTGGCCATCCTTGCCCACCATTTTTTTCATCATCTTCTGCATCTGTTCAAAATTGGTCAGCAACTGATTAACATCCTGGACAGTGGTTCCGCTGCCCCTGGCTATCCGCTGCTTGCGGGAGGCATTAAAGATTTTGGTATTTCTGCGTTCATGCGGGGTCATGGAATTAATGATGGCGTCAAGTTTGACCATCTCTTTTTCCGGAACCTGCACATCCTTGAGCTTATCCCGTATCTTACCCATGCCCGGGATCATCTTCAAAAGCCCCTCTATGGAGCCCATTTTCTTCAGCCGGCCCATCTGCTTGCGAAAATCCTCCAGGTCAAACTCTGATTTCTGGAACTTATCCTGTATGAGTTTGGCTTCATCCTGGTCTATATCCGCCTGGGCCTTCTCAATCAGGGTCAAAACATCACCCATGCCCAGAATGCGCGAGGCCACCCGGTCGGGATGAAACACTTCCAGGTCGCTCAGTTTTTCTCCAGTGCCAATGAACTTGATGGGTTTCCGGGTGATGGACTTGATGGACAGGGCTGCCCCGCCCCGGGCATCACCTTCCATTTTGGTTAGGATCACTCCGGTGATTTCCAGAAGATCATTGAAGCGCTGGGCCACTATAACCGCATCCTGGCCGGTCATGGCGTCGGCCACGAAAAGAATCTCCTGCGGGGAGCATTTTTCCTTGATGGATACCAGTTCCTGCATAAGAGTTTCATCAATGTGCAACCGCCCGGCAGTATCCATGATAACTGCAGTGTATACGTTCTGCCTGGCCTCCTCCAGGGCCCTGGTACAGATATCCACCGGATTGTCCCGGGAAGAAGAGGAATAGGCAGGTACATTCAGTTCTTTGGACAGCTTGTGCAGCTGGTCAATAGCTGCGGGCCGGTAAACGTCAGCCGGAACCAGATAGGGAGAATATTTCAGTCCCCTGAGATACAGCGCCAGCTTGCCTGCTGAGGTGGTTTTGCCCGAACCCTGCAGGCCCACCATCATGATCACCACCGGGGGCTTACCCTTGAGATTCAGCCCCTGGTATTCTCCTCCCAGCAGTTCCACCAGCTCTTCCTTGACAATCTTGACTACCTGCTGACCGGGAGTAAGGCTTTTCAGGACCTCCTGCCCCAGGGCCCGCTCCTGCACCCGGCTGGTAAAGTCCTTGACCACCTTGTAATTGACATCGGCTTCCAGAAGTGCCAGACGCACCTCGCGCATCCCTGCCTGAATGTTCTGCTCATCAAGGCGGCCGTGGCCTTTCAGCTTCTTGAAAACAGAATTTAGTCTATCGGATAAACTGTCGAACATCTGATTTTAGTGTTGTCATAATTAAAGAAAGAAAAATTGGAATTTTTAACCCCGGGAATAACAGAAGTCAACCTGCAATTACTCCAGGTGATTGAACTAACAGGCTTTCGCTTCAGCAGGTCTGCAACTTTTAAAACTATTCAGCAAATCTTGTTGCCAGCCGTGCTGCAGGCCCAGTGTACCCTGACATCAGGCTAAAGCTTCTCAAATCTGTTTCGGACTCAAGAGCTATTCTGGCGGATCAGCCATTCGCCGCCTTTTTCAATCCCGGGCCTGCCCTGTCAATGACCTCCCGGGACACGCAAAAGGAAAAACGCAGAAAACCCGGACATCCGAAACCTGAGCCGGGAACAGCCAGTATGTTTTCCTGGAAAAGATCCCGCACAAACTGCTGATCATCACCTTTTGGAGCCCTGGGAAAAAAGTAGAAGCCGCCTCTGGGCAGGGCGAACTCCAGCCCTGCTTCCTCAAGAATGCGGGCCATGGCTTTTCTTCTTTCAGCGTATACCTCAGTGTCCACGGTTACGTGCAGGGCCTTTTCCAGAAGAAGCTGTCCAATGACCGGTGCATTGACAAAGCCGAGGATGCGGTTGGTCAGATTAAGTCCCTCCAGGAGTTCCTCTCCTCCGGGCATTTCCGGATGCACTGCCAGATAGCCCACTCTTTCCCCGGCCATGGACAGACTCTTGGAATAGGAACTGGCCACCAGGCTGTAGGGGTAAAGAGACATTACCGGCGGGACAACCGTATCTTCATAGGTCAGAAAGCGGTAGGGCTCATCAGAGATGAGCAGGATGGGACGTCCAAACTCCCTGCTCCTTTTATCAATGATCCTGACCAGCTCTGTTAGTTCTTCCCGGGTGTATACCTGTCCGGTGGGATTGTTGGGTGAGTTGATAAGGACTGCTCTGGTCCTGGGGGTCAGGGCTCTTTCCATGGCCGCCAGGTCCAGGTCAAAGCTTATTGGTCTGGCCGGGACAGGCACCAGAGAGCCCTGGTAATTCTGCACATAAAAGGAATATTCTACAAAAAAAGGAGCCGGACAGACAACTTGGTCTCCGGGGCTGAGCACCGCCCGGAAAAAAACGTTCAGACCTCCGGCTGCTCCGCAGGTAACGAGCACATGTTCAGCAGCAAGATCCACCCCCTGCTCCCTGGACACTGCCCGGGCCAGGGCAAGGCGTACACCGGGCAGCCCTGCATTGGGCATGTATCCCAGGGCATAGGGCCTGGATACTGTCCTGGACAACTCCTCCAGACCCCGGCTGATCTCAGGGGGTGGAGGAAGATCCGGGTTGCCCAGACTGAAATCATAAACTTTCTCGGCTCCGAATTTCTGCTTGAGTTCGCTTCCGGCCTCGAACATTCTTCTGATCCAGGAGGCCTTGTCCAGATAATCAGCAACCTGGGGGCTCAGAACAGACATTAGATCTCCTTGTCTTGGTTTGGATTAGAGAGTATACTTTCTAATATAATTATTTCACTATATCTATAATTCAATAAATGTTCAATGCATATATCGTGAGAAGTGCTGAAAATTCAGCAACAGCAACATTAACTTAAAAAAAATTACATCATGCTCAGAAAAGATCTGGCTGAAATTCTGCAGAATCTGGTAAGCGGGAAAATCAGCCTTGAACAGGCCATGGAAGATATCAGCCTGGAGCCTTACCTGGAAACTGAAAACGGGCTTAACCTGGACATGCGCCGGGGGATACGCACAGGTATTTCCGAAGTGGTCTTTGGTGCGGGCAAGAGCAGAGAACAGCTGTTCACTGCTGTAGACAAGCTGGGCCGGAATCAGAGGCAGGTCCTGGTCACCCGGCTTGAGCCGGGACCTGGACTGGAACTGGAACAAAGATTTCCAGGCGGAAGATACTTTGAGCTGCCAAAAATCTTTGTTCTTAACCGGGAGATCCATCTGGATGATCCCTGGAGCGGACCAGCCAGGGCCATGATAATCTCGGCCGGGGGAGCGGACCTTCCCGTGGCCATGGAGGCCTATGCCACCCTTGCCTTTTTCGGCCATACACCGGGCCTGGTGTCTGACGTGGGAGTAGCCGGGCTGCACCGGCTTTTTCCCCACATGACCAAAATCAGCCGGGCAAGCATCCTCATTGTCATTGCCGGCATGGAAGGAGCCCTGCCCTCCGTGCTGGCCGGGCTCTGTTCCACTCCCATTGTGGCAGTGCCCACATCAGTGGGCTACGGCACCAGTTTCGGGGGGTTGACTCCTCTTATGGCCATGCTGACCTCCTGCGCACCAGGGATATCCGTGGTTAATATCGACAATGGATTCGGCGCGGCCTGCTTTGCCGTTAAAGTGCTGGAAAACCAGAAGTCAGAAGTCTGAGGCCAGAGGTCAGAAAGTTGAAGGCCTATTCCCGGAGAAGCTGGGGCAGTCCTTACTCCATCCCGAACCAGCGAGAATAACTCTGCCAGGCGTCCAGCCTGGAAGAGATAAAGTCCGCGATCTTTTGATGTTCCTCCTTGCCACTTCCCTGGACCTGCATGGCCTTGCCAAAGTTTAAAAAGACCGGCCTGAAGGGCCTGATTTTCCCGAAATCTTTGATGAGCCTTCCCTGGCCCCAGGCATCGGTCTTGAGGGCCAGGGGAACTACGGGAACCCTGGCTTTTCTGGCCAGTTTGACCCCTATGGAATTGAACTTCTGGGGATCAAAGGCCAGGGATCTTTCAGCCTGGGGAAAAACCACCACGGAATAACCCCGCCTGAGCCTGTCCAGTCCCTCTTCCATGACCACCTTGAAGTCCTCTCTGGGGTTGTCCCTTTTGACCACCACAGGCTCCCTGGAAATCATGATGTGCTTGAATATGGGATAACGGACCAGACCCTCCTTGACCACAAAGGTTATCTTCCGGTGCGGGCGGACAATGGCGCCCAGGATAAAGGTTTCCAGGGTGCTCATGTGGTTGCCCACGAATACGCACGGCCCTTCAAGTCCCATGAAATTCTTCTTGCCCTGGATTACGAACCTGCAGTCCACCCTTTCCAGGAAATGAACAATGTAAGCGCTGTACCTGATCCAGTCCTCGTCGGTAAAGCCTTTCCTTCTGGCCTTACGCCAGGCGCGGAACACAGTAATCAGCATGCGCGGGTAAAAATACAGGTTGGGCACCAGGTGAAAGACCCTGGATGCACCGGCCGGATTGGTAACATAAGTGTCCAGTTGATCAGTGATGTTCATATGGGCTTCCCCTGCTCCGCTGCCATGCAGCTGCCGGTATTGTTCTGATCCTGAAACTGCATTTCATAGAGCCTTTTGTAAAGAGCACACCCGGCCAGCAGCTGGTCATGGCTGCCCTGGGAGATAATTCCGCCTTTTTCCATGACCACTATTCGGTCGGCGGAAAGAATCGTGGACAGGCGGTGGGCAATGACGATGCTGGTGCGCTCCCGCATGAGGTTCTCCAGGGCCTGCTGCACAATGCGCTCGGATTCGGTATCCAGGGCGCTGGTGGCCTCGTCCAGAATGAGCAGGGGAGGATTCTTGAGCAGGGCCCGGGCAATGGTGATGCGCTGCTTCTGCCCCCCGGAGAGGCGCACACCGCGCTCGCCAATTACTGTATCGTAGCCCTGGGAAAGCTCCATAATAAAGTCATGGGCAAATGCAGCCTTTGCCGCAGCCACCACCTCTTCATGATCAACCCTGTCCAGACCGTAGGCGATATTCTCCCGCACGGTGACATTGAACAGGAAATTCTCCTGGGCCACAATGCCCATGAACCGGCGCAGGCTGGACAGGGTGTATTCGCTGGTGGGCCTGCCGTTTATATACACTTCTCCCTGCTGCTGCACGTAGAACCTGGGCAGGATATTGATCAGGGTGGTTTTGCCTGCTCCGCTGGGACCCACCAGGGCGGCCTTTTCACCGCGGCGGATGCTGAGGCTTACCCTGTCCAGGGCGGGCTGCTGGCAGCCTGGATAATAAAAGCTCACTCTGTCAAGCTCCAGGCTTTCAAAGGGTGGCTTGAGCTCCGCTTCTCCGCCCTTTTCTTCCTTAATATCCCTGGAGTCCAGGACCTGGAAGACCCTTTCTGCTCCGGCCAGGGCCTTCTGGATGGCCAGATTGGTCTTGTTCAGCTTCTTGATGGGCCTGTACAGCATGAAAAGAGCCGTGAGAAAGGAAAAAAACGTGCCCGGGGTGGTTTCTCCGGCTATGACCTGGCTGCCCCCGTACCAGATGATCAGCCCCATGCCCACTGCGCCCAGCACCTCCATTACCGGCGTGGCCAGGGAATTGTACTTGAGCTGTTTCAGGGCATTATCCACAAGCTTTGTGTTTTCGTGCTCAAAATTTTTGTTCTCCCGGGGCTCAGCAGCAAAGGCCTTGATCACTTTGATGCCGCTCAATGTTTCCTGAAGAAAGCCTGTGATCCTGGAGAGCCTGATCTGGTTTTTTCTGCCCAGCTTACGAATCCTGTTGCTGAAATGGATAAAGGGATACACAGCCAGAGGGAAAATGATCAGAGATATGGTAGCCAGCCTGGCATCCTGGTAGAAAAGGACCACCAGAAGCCCCAGCATGGTCAAAAAGTCCCGGATCAGATCAATAAAGTGAGGCAGGCTGGACTTGAGCAGATTAACGTCGTTGATGATTCTGGACATGAGCATACCCACCCGGTTGTGATCAAAAAATTTCACCGGAAGGCTGGTAAACTTGAAGTAGAGTTCGTTGCGCAGCTGCTGCAGGACCCTGAGACCGCAGTAGTTCATGAGATAGTTCTGCAGGAACTGGAAAAGGCTCATACCCATGACCGCCAGAAAGAGCAGGACAGGAATGACCTGCAGGGCCCGCTCATCCTGGGCTATAAACACGTCGTCCAGAGCGGGCTTGACCAGAAAAGCCGCTGCTGCAGTACATGCAGCCACCGCTCCCAGAGACAGCAGGGAAAGGGCTATCAGGACCTTGTAGGGCAAAAAATAGGCCAGGCACCTTTTGGCAAGAGGCCAGGTATCTCCCTGGGGTTTGGTGTATTTGACTTTTTCTTCCATGTATTTTTGAGCAGATGCTGATTATTTTCTCTGAGTTAAGGCATTAAGACGAGCAAAGAAAGACTGTCAATACTTACAATTGACAGGGTGTCAAGTGCTTGGCCGGTTTACAGTTTTTGAGTTTTTGGCCTTGCCTTGAGCAAGCCTGGGGGTTAAAATGCTGTCCAACATTAACTCCAGTCCCTGTACCGGGCATGACAGTCCATGATCCTTGCGGATAAACCCGCAGTTTACAGCAGCAACCAGCCAGAAACAAACAGGCTCTTGAAAATCAATTGACCACTTCATCTTCTACCAATGTACCCCTGTCAGTAAAGAAGCTCCTTAATTCTCTTGACCCCGAGCATGAAGTTGTGCGGATTATCCGGGACAATGCTCCGCGCCTGGTTCTGCATGTACGGCTTCAGGACAGAGAATGCCTGGTTAAGATCTTAAATGGCTTCTGGTTGAAAAGGCCGGGAAGATATCTCAGGTTTCAAAAGGAAATCTTTATTTACAGTCAGCTGGAACAAATGGATTTTGTGTCATTTCATTATCCCGGGCTGCTGCGCACCGACGGCAGGACCTTCATCCTCACCGAGTTCATCATTAATGATCCCTCCCTGCCCCGTGATGATGCCTTCTTTTATACTGCTGCAATGGATGCTGTCCTGGAACTAAATACCTGCGAATTTCCTTTCTGGAAATCCGGGGGTGCAGGCTGGATGTGGGAAAAGGCCAACCGATGGAAATTCTCCGGTTCAGCCAAGACATTGAGGAACCTTATTGAGGGGCTCTGTATCAGGAGAAAACTTCCGTATTTCCTGCTGCCAGGGATGCTGGCGTTCTGGGTCAGATCCATGGCTGCTGCCTCCGGGATTAAAAAACCGCTTCTGATGCACCGCGATATTTTCAAATCCAACATCCTGCGCCCTGACGCGGAGCATGTCTATGTTGTGGACTTTGAAAAAATGGGGCTGGAAAAAAGGTGGGTTTTCAAGGATGCATTGAAAATCGCCCAGGCTGATCCTTTATTCTTTGACGGAAAGGAAAATAAGTTGTCCGGTTTTCCCAGATTCAACGGCCAGTTGCTGGAACACTACTGGAAGAACCTGGTGCGCAGACGTGCGGACATCCAGCCGGACAGAGAATATTTCAGGTTGCAGCTTAAATTCTGTCTGCTGGGCTGGACCCTGAAAAAACTGGTTAAGGAGAATCCCTCTCTTGAAATGCAGCAGGGTCTTGTCCGGTTCATAAAGAGCGTAATCCTGGGCCCTGACAAAAACTTTGAAAAGTGGTTTGCAGAACTGCCCAGACTGCAAGATTAAAAAATGAAAAAATTTAACAAAAAGATCAAAAGAAACCTGAAAAAGATAAGCTATCCGGTCACAGGCTGGCTTTTTGTCCTGCTGGGGGGCTTTGCCAGGACCTTGAACAGGGAACAGGCCCGGAAGCTTGCCGTTTTTCTGGGCGACACGGCCTGTGGCGTACTCAGGATCAGACGCAGTCTGACGGAAAACAATCTCAAAAGCACTTTCCCTCATAAAAGCCCGGTTGAGATCAGAACAATCGCCCGCCAGGCCTACCGCAATCAGGCCCTGAATGTGGTTGAGCTGCTGCGCATACCCCTTATCAGGGATCACATGGAGGCCCGGGATCTGGTGGAGATTGAGGCGGACGATTCCTTTAATCAGGAAGTACTTGTGCAGAACAGGGGTGCTGTGGTGGTTTCAGCACACCTGAGCAGCTGGGAAATGATCGGGGCCTGTGCAGGTATGCTTCTCAAGCCTTTGCATGTAATCATCAAGCCTCTTAAAAATCACTGCCTGGATGCTCAACTGACCCGGTACAGAACCATGCACGGCAACAGGGTCATCCTCAAAGACAGGGCTCTGCGGGAAGGCCTGAAAGTCCTGAAGCAGGGGAAGGTACTGGTCATTCTCGGAGACCAGTCCAACAAGGAAGGCACCTTCCATGTTGATTTTCTGGGGCGCAGGTCTACAATTTTTCTGGGACCGGCCTTCCTGGCCCTGAAGGCAGGGGTTCCTCTTTTTGTGGAGACTTGCAGAAAACTGGACAATCAGAAATATCAGCTCAAAATACAGGAAATCGATACCCGGGATCTTAGCTTAAGCAAGCAGGACATCGCGACCCTGACCATTCGCTACACCAGGGTCCTGGAGGACTTCATCCGCAAACATCCTGAAGAATGGCTGTGGATGCACGATCGCTGGAAGAGGACCCGAGGAATGGACTAACCGGGTAACATTATCCACAGGTTGGATCCCGGGGCTCCAAGGTCCGGGGGTTCATTTTTTT
>PUMA01000035.1 GCA_003551155.1 Desulfonatronospira sp. | reverse complement strand
GAGGGAATCTCTCACAGTTCATAAGATTTTGTAAAGATATTTTTTCCGAACATCCTCAAATTTATGTAGACTTCCCGTGTAAACCTGAAGCCAGCTCCATTATTTGAAGTAACGCTTCAAGGCCAGCCTGCTCAGCCCTTTAAAAGTGATCCTGCAAAAGTACTCTTTGAAGGTTTTAGCCGCTATCCTGAAAATCCGCTGCACAGGTTCATGATCCAGAACAAAATACATACAGCCGGTATCTGATTAGGGTTGACATGCTTTTCCTACTTCCCTTAATATCTTTTTCAGATGCATACAAAGCCGGTCAACTACACCTTCTACAACTATCAATAATAAATAAGGAGAAAATGATGCCAAATCCAGTTACGGACAATACTTTTGAAGGAGAAGTGCTTAAATGCGAACTGCCGGTTCTGGTGGATTTCTGGGCCCCATGGTGCGGGCCGTGCAGGGCCATTGCCCCGGTGGTAGAAGAGCTTTCCCAGGAGTATACCGGCCGGCTGAAGGTAATGAAGATGAACGTGGATGAAAATCCGAGCACTCCCAGCAAATATGGCATCAGGGCCATACCCACCCTTATCCTGTTCAGGGGAGGCGAGGTCCAGGAACAGGTTACAGGGGCTGTTTCAAAGTCCAATCTGAAGCAGATGATCGACAAGTCTTTGTAAGACCATGAAAGAATACCCTTGCGTAGTAGTTGGGGGCGGGCCTGCAGGAATTACGGCTGCCCTCTATCTTTTACGGGCCGGCATTCACATGGCCTTGGTGGAAAAGCTGTCTCCAGGAGGACAGGTGCTTCTGACCGAACAGATTGACAACTATCCAGGATTCCCTGAGGGCATCAGGGGTTATGAACTCATAGACCTGTTCACTGCTCATCTCAAAGGCTTTGAGTATGATAAATACAGGGATGAACTTCTTGAAATAAAAAGTGGTGATGGAATCCATAACCTGAAGCTTTCTGATGAATGGATCCGGGCCAGAACCTTGATCATCTGTTCGGGAGCTACCTGGAAGAAACTGGGAATCCCGGGAGAAAACAGGCTGAATGGCCGGGGAGTATCTTATTGCGCCCTATGCGACGGCAACTTTTTCCAGGACCAGGAAGTGGCCTGTATTGGCGGGGGCGATACCGCCCTGGAGGAATCTTTATACTTATCCAAGCTGGTTAAAAAGATCTTTCTCATTCATCGCAGGGATGCCTTCAGGGGGTCCAAGATCTACCAGGACAAGGTCATGGCTGATCCCAAGATTGAGATTCTCTACGACACTGTGGCCACTGAATTTCTCGGTGAAAAGGGGCTGGAGGGGCTAAAGGTCAAAAACATCAAGACCAATGAGGAATCCAGCCTGGAGGTCCAGGGAGCCTTTGTGTTCATAGGTCTTGTTCCCCAGTCTTCCTTTGTGCCTTCTGATATGGACAGGGACGAACAGGGCTTTATCAGGACAGATACTGAAATGCAGACCAGTATCCCGGGCATATTCGCCGCAGGAGATATCCGGTCAAAGCTTTGCCGACAGGTGTGCACGGCAGTGGGCGACGGGGCCACAGCCGCGCACAGAGCTCAAATCTACCTGGAGCAGATATGAACAGGATCATATTGTATGGCTTCCTGATTGTATGTCTGATGGCTCAAGCCGGCTGCGCCTGGTTCCAGAGAGGCCCGCAGCCTTTGGAGGATACCCCCCAGGAGCTGGCTCAGGCGGGAATGGATGCCATGGAACAGGAAAGATACCGCAGGGCTATTGAACACTTTTCCGCGCTCAAGGACCGCTTCCCTTTCAGCCCCCATACACCCCAGGCTGAAGTGGCCCTGGGAGATGCTTATTTCAAGTCAGGCAATTATGATGCGGCCATAACCGTGTTCAACGATTTTGCAGAAATGCATCCCAGACACGAACTGATTCCTTATGTTCTTTTCAGAACCGGGCTGGCCCATTACAACAAGTTTGCCTCCATTGACCGCCCGCAAAGAAATATGGAGCAGGCCATTGAATACTTCAGAAGGATCAAGGAGGCTTATCCGGACAGTGACTACGCTGCATACGTGGACTATTACATAATGCAGTGCCGGACCAGGATGGCTGAGCATGAACTCCAGATAGCAGACTTCTACTGGCGCACCCAGCGCTACGGATCAGCCTGGCATCGATATGAGCATGTGTCTGAAAACTTTACTGACCTCCCGGAAATCGCAGAATACGCAAGACAAAGGGCCAAGAGCAGCTACTTCAAACACCTGGAGGCGAAGTCCCAGGAAAAAAGAGCTGCAGAGCACGGTTCCTGGAGAGACTGGTTTGACTGGCTCTAAGCTACCGTATGAAAACCCTGAGTACTGATTCTTAATCCCTGACTCTGATCCGGATCTTGTCCCCCGGACGGATGATCTGCCCGCCTGAAATATTGTTCCATCTCTGCAGATCCTGAGAACTGACCCCGAACCTGCGGGCGATATCCCAAAGGGTATCTCCTGTTCGCACCTGATATGTGGTCATTCTAGAACTTTGCCTTGAACGGGCATCAGATCCGGGTATGTTAAGTTCCTGGCCCGGCCTGATAGTATTGCTTCCAAGATTGTTGGAAGCCATCAGAGTGCTCATTTCCACATCAAATTTGCGGGCAATGCTCCATAACGTATCCCCGCTGCTGACTTGATAAGTGGTTGCCACTCTGATGGGAGCCTGAACGCCGCCTGAGGCCTGATCTTGTCCCGGGATATACAGCTTCTGCCCCGGCCTGAGTGTATTGTTGCTCAGCCCATTAGCTGCTATCAGCGTCTGCATTTCCACTCCAAACCTGCGGGAGATTCCCCACAGGGTGTCTCCTGCTTGAACTACATAACTGCCCCTGATCCGGGCATAATCCTGGGTTGTCAATTCCTGACCGCGTTCTGATCCGCCTGCCTGGGCCACCGGAACAATCACATACTGCCCCGGCCGCAAAATATTGGAACTGGCATCATTTACATTTTTCAGCACTGCCACCGGTACACCGTATTGTCTGGAAATCCTCCACCAGGAATCTCCGCTTCTGACCTGATAACGATGATAACCTGCAAACTTGCCTGCTTCAGGGCTCTGCAGATACCCGGCAGCGGCTCTGGAGTGTTTTTCCGGCAGCATTATCTTTACATAACCGTCTGAGGGACTGACCTGCCGACGGAAACCCGGGTTAAAGGCCCTGAACTCTTCCCATCCCAGGCCAGCAGCCTCAGACAGGGCTATCAGATCGGTACCCGGAGCAACCTCCAGTTCTTTGAAGTCTGGAGCTGCATCCCAGTCTATGGGATCAAAGCCCAGATCTTCCAGGTTGCGCAGAATCTGCAGAATGGCCAGAAATTTGGGCACGTAGTTTCTGGTTTCCTGAGCCAGATAAGGCCCGTTGATGAGATCAAAGTAATTGTCGTGGCCGCTGGACTCCAGGGCTCTTCCCACCCTGCCCTCGCCTGCGTTGTATGCTGCCAGGGCCAGGTACCAGCATTGGAATTCATCATACAGTCTGGACAGGTAATCTGCTGCTGCGTGAGTTGAAAGAAAGGGATTTCTACGTTCATCAATCCACCAGTCCACCCTGAGCCCGAACATCCTGCCCGTACCGGGCATGAACTGCCATATGCCGGCTGCTCCGGCCCTGGAATAGGCCCGGGCATTAAACCCGCTTTCTGCAAAGGGAAGATAGATCAGATCCGTGGGCAGACCGCGCTCTTCAAATACTTCTTTTATGTAGGGCAGAAAGGTTTCAGAGCGTTTGAGCCAGATTTCAAATGAGCTTCTGTACCTATTGGTATAGAGCTTGAAATAGTTCTCCATGGCCTCGGTTTCCTGGGCATCCAGGACAAAATCGAATCCAATCTCAGTTTCCAGGGCTTCCTTTTCAGCCTGAGTCAGAGATTTCTTTTCCAGTTGGACTAAGTCTTCCTGCGTAAGCTCCCTGGCTTTCTCCCGGAAAATTCTTTCTGCAGCTTCAGCCTCCGGGTATATCCCGGCTTTATGTCTTTGCTCTTCTGTATGCTTTGAAGCCTCTTCTTGCTCGTGTGCAACAGGCTCCAGGTAGAGAGATGTTTCTTTTTTGGTGGTGGTGCAGGACAAAAGCAAAAAAAATACCGGCAACAACAGTAATAATCGAGCTGTCATAACTATCACTCCACTGAGCAATACGGTTGGCAGGTTTAAACGTGCTGGAAAGGCTTGTTCATGAATATGCCCTGTGCTCTTTGTAAAAGCAAATTAGGCATGGTTATTAAATTACCGGCTGTTTGGCAACAAAAAAATGCAGTGTTTTTATGTTGGATTTACATTCTCAATTAAGATTGTTAAAATAATAAAATGCAGACAACCTTTATACTGGGCCGAAAACCTGTTCTGGACCTTCTGAAAGCAGACCCGGAAAATGTGGACCTGGTTTTCATCAAGAAACCCGTGCCCAGAGCCCTGGAACCGGTCATAGAACATTGCAGATCCCTGAACACCAGATTCAAACTGGTTCCTGGATCAGAACTGGACCGCATGGGATCAGGAAACCAGGGTGTGGCGGCCAGGATTCTTGTGCATGCCTTTAAGGATATTGATGAGCTCCTTGCAGGTGTTTTGCAGGCCCCCCTTCCTGCGCTACTGGTTCTGGACCAGGTCCAGGATCCGGGCAATCTGGGCACTCTGGCCAGAACACTAACCGCTTTGGGAGGCGGAGGAATTGTCATTACCAGAGACAAAAGCGCCCATCCGGGCACCGGTGCCATGAAGGCATCAGCAGGTGCATTGCTCAGGACCAGGATGTCTCGGGTCACCAATCTGGCCAGGTCTTTGGAACTCATGCGGCAGAAAAACTTTTATATATACGCAGCCACCAGAAACCAGGGGCAGAGTCTTCTGGACACCCGTTTCAGCTTTCCCTGCGCCCTGGTCCTGGGAAACGAGGAAAAAGGGATACGGCCCGGTGTTCTTAAAAGATGTTCCCATATAATTCATATACCCATGCCAGGGGGACTGGACTCACTGAACGTGGCCCAGGCTGGAGCGATTGTTCTGGGCCGGATGCTTTCGGATGTCCGGGACCAGGAAGGGAAAAAAAATGATAATAAACTTAAGAGGAGCGATGAAGACATGTTGAGCCGCAGTTTCCAGGCCCCTGAAGGCAGACCAGGACAAGATACTAAAGGAGCGCTGTGATGTACCAGGCCTATGGGGTTCTGGGCCGCTTTCTGGGCCATTCCCTGAGTCCCAAACTGCACAACAGTGCCTTTCAGCTGGCCGGCATGAACCGGGCCTACTTCAAATGGGAGATAATGCCGGAAGATCTGGAAGTCTTCATGAGGGCGGTGCGCATTCTTCCCCTTTCAGGAATCAGTGTGACTATTCCATACAAAGAAGATGTCATGTCCTGGCTGGATTATATCAGCCCCGATGCTCGCGGCATAGGCGCTGTAAACACCGTTTACTGGGAGAATAACAGTCTTTGCGGAACCAATACAGATTATCTGGGCTTTCTGGCCCCCATCAGGGACATGTATTTTGATTCAGCCCTGGTCCTGGGCGCGGGAGGGGCCTGCAGAGCAGTCTTGTTCGGACTTAAGCACCTTAACGTCAATAAAATCCTTCTCTGCAACCGCCACATGGACAAGGCTCTTTCCATGGCCGGGGAATTCCATGTGCAGGCCATGCCCTGGGAAGATCGTCACCGGATAAGTGCGGATCTCCTGGTCAACACCACCCCTCTGGGCACTGCCGGGCACTGGGAAAACCATTCACCCTGGGAAAATGATCTGTTTCCCTTTCAAGCGGTCTATGACCTGGTCTACAACCCCCTTCAGACCAGGCTTTTAAGGCAGGCCCGGATCAAAGGCGTTCAAACCGTGTCCGGGCTGAGCATGTTCGTTCATCAGGGTCTGGAACAGTTCAGGATATGGACCGGACAGGACTTTGATCCGGCCTGGGCTGAACAGGTTCTGACCCGGTATCTGTCGAGCTCAGCATCCAATGAAAACTGACCGGCAGCTGCGGCTGCCGGCCTCTATACCCCTGTTTTCTGACACCTGGAAACCCCCTCTGTCCCGGCCTCCAGGGCCCTGGAGTTCAGGGGCAGCAGATGGTGGTACCTCTGGGGAATAACCTTTTCCAGACTGTGCTGAACCGCTTTCAGTTCAACAATACCTGTAACCCGGACATAAGCTCCCAGGGCCACCATGTTGGCCATCCTTATGTTCCCCAGATCAGCTGCAATATCGTTGGCAGGAACCTTATAAACCTCCACCCGGCCGTTATCCGCAAGACGGGCATCCACCAGTGATGAATTGAAAACTACCAGTCCTTTGTCTTTGACTCTGGGCTGAAATTTTTCCAGAGAGGGCCTGTTCATGGCCATCAGGCTCAAGGGGCGCTTGATTATGGGCGAGCCCACCTCCTCGTCGGAAATGACCACTGTGCAGTTGGCTGTACCTCCGCGCATTTCCGGACCGTAGACCGGAATGTATGTTACCTGCAGATCGCTTTCCATGGCCGCCACAGCCAGGAGGCTGCCCATGATCATTACTCCCTGGCCCCCGAATCCGGCAATGATCACATCCTGATATACACTCATCTTTCCTCCGGGGTCTCATCTTTGAATACACCCAGAGGGAAGCAGTGGATCATGTCCCCGGCCACCCGGGCATTGGCTTCCACCGGGCTCATCCGCCAATTCGTAGGGCATGCTGCCAGAAACTCCACAAAACCCAAACCAATCCCCTGCTGCTGAACCTCAAAGGCCTTGAACAGCGCCTTCCTGGCCTTTTTCAGGTTTTTTATATTGTTCACTGCAACTCTGGCTGCAAAACGCACTCCCCGCAGCCCGGCCATGATCTCGGCCATCTGCATGGGGTAACCATCGGTCTGGGCCTGACGTCCTCCTGGAGTGGTGGTGGTCTTCTGACCCACCATGGTAGTCGGGGCCATCTGCCCTCCGGTCATGCCGTAAACAGTATTGTTGACATATATCACTGAGATTCTCTCTCCCCGGTTGGCCGCATGCATTATCTCGGCCAGACCTATGGAGGCCAGATCTCCGTCCCCCTGGTAGGCAAAAACAAAACTGTCCGGATGGCTGCGCTTGACTCCTGTGGCCACTGCCGGAGCACGCCCGTGGGGTGCTTCCAGAGAATCTACCAGGACATAATTGTAGATAAAAGCACAACAGCCTATGGCTGCCACGCAGATGCTCCGCCGTGCCAGACCGGCCTCTTCCAGGCAGGAGGCCAGCAGCTTATGCACAATGCCGTGATGACAGCCCGGACAGAAATGGGTAGGCGTATCAGCCAGGATATCCGGTGATTTGTATGCAAGAACTTCCTCCATTTATTTACGCTCCTTCATGGCTTTGACAATGGGCTCTTCAAAATCGTCAGGTGTGGGCAAGTTTCCGGGCAGATGACCGTAAACCCCGCACCTGGCCTGACCGCAGAGGGCCAGGCGCACATCTTCCACCATCTGTCCAAGGTTGTGCTCAATGGTCAGAAAGCGTCTGCCCTGTCCTGCCAGCTCCTGGAGTGCAGAAGAAGGAAAAGGGTACAGGCTGACGGGCCGGAGCAGGCCTACCCTGTATCCCTCCTGCCTCAGCCTGCGGATGGTGGATTTGACAATACGGCCGATGGAACCGAAAGCCACCACTACAAGCTCGGCATCCTGGGTCAGAAACTCTTCATGGCGGCATTCCCTGCGGGCTTTTTCATACTTCTCCTGCAGATGCAGATTATGATCCCCCAGGGACCCCTCTGCCAGACGCAGGGACTTGATAACCCTGGGCTTGCGCTCCCCTGACCCCTCCAGGCGCCAAGAGCCTGATTCATCCGGATCTGGATGCACAGGTTCTCTCTGGCTGATGGGCTCCATCATCTGTCCTATTATGGCGTCTCCCAGAACCATTACCGGATTGCGGTAAGCAAAGGCCAGTTCAAAGGCGAGCATGGTCAGATCATATGCTTCCTGGACGGATGCCGGAGCCAGGACAAGTTGACGGTAGTCACCGTGGCCGCCCCCCTTTACCGCCTGGAAATAATCCCCCTGCGAAGGGCCGATATCTCCAAGTCCCGGTCCGCCCCGGCTGATATTTACAATCACTCCGGGCAGGTCGCTTCCGGCCATGTATGAAATGGCCTCCTGCTTGAGGGAAATTCCCGGACTGGATGATGAAGTCATGGCTCTTACCCCGCAGGCTCCTGCGCCGAGAAGCATATTAACCGCAGCTATTTCGCTTTCAGCCTGAACAAACTGCCCGCCTATCCCTGGAAGAACCCGGGACATGTATTCGGGAATTTCGTTCTGGGGAGTAATGGGATAGCCGAAATAACATCTGCATCCCGCATCAAGGGCGCCTCTGGCTATGGCCTCGTTGCCCTTGACAAATATCCTAGACATGTTCTGCCTCCATGAGCTCGGTCAGAGCATCATCCTTTTTGCTGCGATAGACAATTATGGCCTCGTCCGGGCAGATCAGGGCGCAAAAGGCGCAGCCCTTGCAGGGGGACATGTCCTGGTCTTTAACCTGAACAACCCTGTAGCCCTGACTGTTGGACCGCTGTGACTGCTCCAGCATGTCCACGGGACAGACCAGGGCACACAGAAGACAGCCTTTGCACCTTTCCTCGCGAAATATCACTCTGGACATTCAAATTCCTCCGAAATATTTCTTTAAAGTCAACCTTTCAGCCCTGCACTGTTATCAAAAAACCGGCTCTTCGACGTATGCTGTGGAATT
>PUMA01000075.1 GCA_003551155.1 Desulfonatronospira sp. | reverse complement strand
GCTAGGCGGACTTAAGCCCGCACGTTATTTCCTGTGCACATGCTGGAATCCTGGTAAAGTGCGGGCTTTAGTCCGCCTGTGAGCAAGTTTTTGAGCCCTTTTGCCAAAACCCCGGAGCTGGAAAGATGTAGTATAATGCCATAACAATTCCACAGCATACGTCGAAGAGCCCAAAAGACCAGGGACAGGGTCCGGGAAAGAGTTGCAAAATACAGAGAAAAAGGCTGACTGCTGAACTTCCTGCTGAGACATGTAAATTATTAACTGTTCTGGAGCATAGATGATCATCCGCTCGAACCGGGAACTGAAAGCCAGGTATCACCAACTGGGACCAGGGGATGCATTTGCGGGACATTTAAGCCTTCGCCAGGGTGAGGAACTCAAAGTGTTTGATCTGATCCACCGGGGGGTCAAATTCTTTCCTTCGGCTTTATCTCAGTTTTTGAGCCGCTCCAAGGTCCTGCAGGCGGAAGTCCTGAGCAAGTTCATGCTTCCTGACACATTTGCAGCCTACCGAAGCTACGACCTGATCCGCAACCTGAGCTGCTACTCCCGGCACAAAAAAATAGTCTCCAAAAGGGAGCGCAAACATCTGGGAATGGGGCTCAGCCTCTGGTCGTCTCTGGAAGAGCTCCAGAGCCTGGATGCCATAGGCTCTCTGCCTTATCCCCTTGTGATACAGCCCTTTCTTAGCGGGGCCAGAGATTTCCGGGTAGTGGTTGTCGGTGATTACATCGAGGGTTATGAACGGATAAATCCTCACAGTTTCCGCAAAAACCTGGCTCAGAAGGGTACGGCCCAACCTGTCAATGTTGACCCCCGGCTCAAGGATTTTTGCCTGAAAATAATGAACAGGGGTGATTTCCCGTACGCCCTGCTGGATATACTCCTGAGTCCTGAGCAGGAGTTCTTCCTGTCGGAAATAAGTCTGATGGGCGGACTATCAGGCTCCAAAATTGGCCAGGATGGATTTCTGAAACATAGAAACAGGCAGCTGGATAAATTCTGCAGCGAACATTGCCGCAACTATTCCAGTCCACCGGCAAACCCATGAATCGTGACAGGGCCTGCTTGCTTTTTCCGGCTCTCGGTGATTTATTTCCCTGCCCCGGGGCACAAATATTCCAGTCAAACCAATTCAACCGGCATAAATCGACAATTTTCCGGAGCAGACAATGATCGCCATCCTTAATTACAGAGCAGGCAATCTGACCAGCGTCAAAAGGGCCCTGGATCATGAGAATATTCCCAGTCAAATTACTGATGAACCCGGGGTGCTAAAACAGGCCCTGGGCATCATTTTCCCCGGTGTGGGAGCTGCAGGATCGGCCATGCGCAACCTGCAGACCTCAAGGCTTGATCATGTCCTGAAGGCGCTTATAGCTTCGGGCAAACCCATGCTGGGGATATGTCTGGGCTGTCAGATCATTCTCACTGAAAGCATGGAGAACAGCACTCAAACCCTGGATATTTTTCCCGGCATAAGCAGGCGTTTTGATCCTGATCTCCGGGACGAGGCCGGCAATCCCATCAATATTCCGCACATGGGCTGGAACAGTGTCTCCCTGCAAAGGGAATGTGTTCTTTTTAGAAATGTCCCGGAGAATGCGGAGTTTTATTTTGTGCACAGCTTCTATCCTGATCCCGGTCCCGCTTATGTCATGGGCACAACACATTACGGCCTGGACTTCTGCTCGGTCTTCGGCCGCCAGGGCCTCTGGGCCCTGCAGTTTCATCCGGAAAAAAGCGGCAGGCCGGGCCTGAAAATCCTCAACAATTTCTACAGATACTGTCTGGAGCAAAGTCATGCTTAGCAAAAGAGTCATCCCGTGCCTGGATGTACGCGACGGAAAGCTGACCAAGGGAGTAAAATTCCTGGGAAACGTTGAAATCGGCGATCCAGTGGAGACTGCAAAGCTTTATTATGAAGAGGGAGCGGACGAAATTGTCTTCTATGATATAACTGCTTCTTCCGAAGACAGGGGCATCCTGCTCAGGGTGGTGGAAAAGGTGGCTGAAACCATTTTCATTCCCTTTTCCGTGGGAGGGGGGATAGCTTCCCTGGAGGATATGCGCTCTGTCCTGCTGGCAGGAGCTGAAAAAGTATCTGTGAATTCCGCAGCGGTCAAGAATCCGCATATTATCGCCCAGGGCGCCGAGGCCTTCGGCTCCCAGTGCATGGTGGTGGGCATGGATGTGCTCAGGGTGGATAAAAGCCAGGCTGTACCCTCAGGGTATGAAATAGTAATTCATGGAGGTAGAAAACGCATGGGCCTGGACGCCCTCAAGTGGGCACAGGAAGTGGAAAGCCTGGGTGCGGGTGAAATCTGCCTTAATTCCATTGATGCCGATGGAACCAGGGAAGGGTATGAGCTGGATCTTACCGGGCTTATTGCCCGAAACGTGCGCATCCCGGTCATTGCCTCGGGCGGAGCCGGAAGCCCGGAACACATGGTTCAGGCTGTTACTGCGGGCAGGGCCTCAGCAGCGCTTATTGCCTCCATTGTCCATTACGGAGAGTATACCATCGCCGGAATAAAGGAATACATGCATCATGCAGGAGTTAAAGTTCGCAGGACCTGGTAGGATCAGGCCTTGAAGGTACCGCTCTGTCCCCCGCTCTTGTATACCAGGCGGCAGTCCTCCAGGACAATATCCCGTTGGACTGCTTTGCACATGTCGTAAATGGTCATGCATGCAGTCTGGGCCGCCACCAGGGCTTCCATTTCCACGCCTGTGGATGATGTGGTGCGCGCCTCAGCCTCCACAACTATCCGGTTTTCAGATTCCTTGACCTTAAACCGCACATCCACATAGCTCAAAAAAATGGGGTGACATAAAGGAATTAGTTCGCTGGTCTTTTTGGCGGCCATAATGCCGGCCAGCTTGGCTGTAACCAGGACATCGCCCTTGGGCAGGGCCTGCTTCAGGAGCAATTTCATCGTTTCCTGGGACAGGCGGACAACACTTCTTACCACTGCCCTTCTCTGGCTTTCCTGCTTCAAACCTACATCGACCATGCCCACCCGGCCATGGTCATCCACATGGGTCAACTGCTGCGCCATAAGCACTCCTGATCCCCTACTCGCCCATCACCTTCCTGAAAAAGCGTTTAACTTTAGGTCCGGTTTTCTCCTTTTCAATCTGCTCGAACTCCCTTAACAGCTCTTCCTGTTTCTTGGTCAGCTTGGTAGGGGTCTTAACCTGAACCTGCACCAGAAGTTCTCCTTTTTGTCCTCCACCTGGATAGGGCAGTCCCAATCCACTCAACTGGAAGACCTTGCCGCTCTGGGTCCCTTTGGGTATCTCCATGGAAATGGGTTCATCCAGGGTGGGAACCTCGACCTTGCCGCCCAGGGCTGCCTGGATAAAGGAAATCTCCACCTGGGTGACCAGGTCCTGGCCCTGTCTCTTAAAGATCTCATCCTCTTCAACGAACAGAACCACATACAGATCTCCGGCAGGTCCTCCGTGCTCTCCCGGCTCTCCCTCGCCCCGCAGGCGCAGCCTGCTGCCGTTGTCCACTCCAGCAGGCACCCGGACCTTGATCTGCCTGGTCACCTGGACAATACCCCGGCCCCTGCACTCCCTGCAGGGATGGGTGATAATCATGCCCTGTCCCTGACATGCTGTACAGGGCATGGCTACGCGGAAAAAGCCCTGGGAATGGTGCATCTGGCCGCTGCCCCCGCAATGGGAGCAGGTCTGGGGGGAATGCCCGGGTTCCGAACCTTGCCCGGTGCAACGATCACACTGTTCCCTTTTGGGCAGTTCCAGATCAACTTCAGTGCCTTTGGCCGCTTCCCTGAAAGAAATGGTCAGATTATAGCGCAGATCAGCACCGGATCTGGGCCTGGGCCCCCGGCGGCTTCCAAATCCGAAAAAATCACCAAATATGTCTGCAAAGGAATCAAAAATGTCCTCGGTGGTCCTGAAGCCCTGATAACCATTGGCGTCAACCCCGGCATGGCCCAGATGGTCATATCTCTGGCGCTTTTCCGGATTGCTCAATACCTCATATGCTTCGGCAGCCTCCTTGAACATGGTCTCGGCTTGTGCATCATCCGGATTACGATCCGGATGATACTTTAAAGCCATCTTGCGGTAGGCTTTTTTTATTTCCTCCTGGCCCGCATCCCTGGAGACTCCAAGCACCTCATAGTAATCCCTTTTGTCAGCCATGCCTAATCCACCTTGATCCCGGCCTTTTGAATGGACTTGGACGGCAGGACTTTACCCGCAGCTATTTCCCGCAGACTTGTAACCACATCCTTGTTCTTGCTGTCCACCAGAGGCTTGTAGCCTTCCCGGTACTGCCGGATCCTTCTCACTGCCATCTGAACCAGCAAAAAGCGGTTGTTTACCTGCGACAAACAATCTTCTACTGTAATTCTGGCCATACTCTACTCCCCAAAAAACAAAACAAAAATTGACCCGGTTTTCATAAAAATCAAACCTGTTATCGCCAAAATCAAAATCAGATATATATATCCAGATCATTAGCGATTGGTCAAGAGATAAACAGACATTAGAATTTGATCTTGCCTTGAAAATATCATTCAGGGTATTGGTCCTTTCTCCGCCGGGTTCCGGCAGCGGCCGGTCTGAAAAAACTTATTAGTTTCCATCCGGAAATTCTTTATTTCCGGATGCTGAAACTGCCGGTTTTCTTTCCGGAAACGAGGAGTTTTTTCTTTTAGCAAGGAAATCAAGCAATTATGAGGAGACGTATCTTAATACGTTGACGAAGAATTGTACACATTGACGCAGCCAAAAGGAAAAAGAACCGTTTCCGGATGAAAACTTATTAACTTATAGGTTGATTTTTTGGAGTGTCAATATCAGCTATACTTTCATCCGGTTGTTTATGGGATTTAGAAAGAAACTGAACTATTCTCAAAAAGTATGCCTGGGACGCTGCGGCAAACTCATGCAGCTTTCAGGAATGATCCATCCAGGGGCAAGGATAGGCATAGCCGTTTCAGGAGGAGTTGACAGCTGGGTTCTGGTCAAGACCATGATCCTGCGTCAAAAAATTGTCCCCTTCTCCTTTGAACTGATCCTTCTGCATGTCAATCCCGGCTTTGATCCTGCAAACCACCAGCCTCTGGTGGACTGGCTCACTGAGAATCCACTGCCTGCACACATACAGCTGACTGATATAGGCCCCAGGTCCCATCTTCCGCAACATACCAAATCACCATGCTTTCTCTGCTCCTGGAACAGGAGAAAAATCCTTTTTGATCTCTGCAGAAAATACAGTCTTTCCCATCTGGCCCTGGGGCACAATGCCGATGATCTGGCAGCCACCTTTTTCATGAACATGATTCAGACCGCAAGAGTGGACGGGCTTGCAGCCAGGGAATCTTTTTTTGACGGCCGATTGAGTCTGATACGTCCCCTGCTGCTGGTGGAAAAGAGATTCATCCGCAATGCAGCCGGCAAGTGGAATCTTCCGGTATGGAAAAATCCCTGCCCTTCGGCTGAAAGCGGCAAAAGAAAAGAAATGGAGGAAATGCTTGATCATCTTTCCCATAAGAACAGAAAAGCACGCCAGAATATCCTGAATGCACTGAAAAGATGGCAGCTTGACTTGGCCTGCAACTTAACATAATGGAGCAATTACTGTATTCATTTATAAAATGTACCCGGTGTTGAAACTTTTGCAGGCTTAACCTCCTGTTCTGCCATGAACTGCTGACAGATCCCATATTGAACCGGTTTTGCTTTAATGCCTGATTATCTGGATCTGCTAACGCACCGGGCAGGCTCTGATCCTGAATACCAGGCCCTGATCCTTCCATGGCAAAAAATAATCATAAACCATAGTTACGGAGAATCAGGATATGCTGTTCAAAAAATATCAGTTGATGATCTTCAAAAACAGACATGGATCCTGTTCAAGCATAATTTTTCCCGGCTGGCTTTTTCTGGCAGGAGTTGTCCTGATTCTGGCTGTTGCAGGTTCAAACATTTACCTGTGGAGCTATTACAAGAATTACCAGACAATGCACCAGAATCTGCACCGCTCGGAACACAAGGTACAAACCCAGAAAATCCAGTTGACCTCTTTGTACAGCAAGGTCCGGAATCTGGAGCAGGACCTGCAGCGGGTCAAGGAGTTCGACCACAAACTGAGGGTGATGCTCGACCTTGCTCCCGTACAGGAAGTCAATCCTGATCCCCTGGGGGGCATAACCCAGAACAGTCCTTCACCTGCCTTCCCCTTATACCGGCAGGAAGTGCTGGCCAGGCAGATGCACAGTTTTCTTGATCAGCTCAGCACTGAAGCACGTCTGGAAGAAATAAGACAGCAGGAAATACTCCAGGCTCTGCACAGGCAGAAGAACATCCTTGCCAGCACCCCCTCCATATGGCCTGCCCAGGGCTGGCTCTCTTCAGGTTTCGGTCACCGCACATCTCCCTTTACCGGACAGCGCGAGTTTCACAGGGGCATTGACATCTCTGCACCGGAAGGCACTCCCATTTATGCCCCTGCCGCGGGCAGGGTGACCTTTACCGGCAGAGACGGAGCATACGGGATCACCATGATAATAGACCATGGTCAGGGGATAACCACCAGATACGCTCACCTGCAGCGTTATGTGGCGGAGAAAAAACAGGAGGTCTCCCGTGGACAGCTCATCGGCTACGTAGGCAACACCGGGCGCAGCACCGGACCGCATCTGCATTACGAGGTCCGGGTGAACAATATGCCTGTGAATCCCAAAAAATACATTTTAAATTAGGGTCTGCGGAAAGACCGGTAAATTTCCTCTGGAACCCGTGTGATCAAGCCTTTGAAGTCAGGATGTTTATCATCCGCAACCCTCCCCATTGCTCCTGACCGTCCCTGGCTTGCACCGCTGGCGGGCTACTCGGACCTGCCCTTCAGGCTTTTATGCCGCTTCTGGGGCGCAAGCGTTGCCTGCACTGAAATGGTCAGCGCCAAGGGACTTTTCTATTCCACGGCCAACACCCTTCAGCTCCTCAAGACCTCTGAGGCTGACTCCCCCCTGGTAGTCCAGATCTACGGCAGCGATGTCCCAACAGTCAAAAAAGCCATGGACAGGCTTCTGGATCTGGGCTTTGGTTATTTTGATCTCAACTGCGGCTGTGCCGTGAAAAAAGTTATCAAGACCGGGTCAGGTGCAGCCCTTTTGAAAAATCCCGGACTGCTGCTGGACATGGCCTCAGCCATGGTGGAAAAGGCCGGGACAGGCAGGGTGGGAGTCAAGATGAGGTCCGGCTGGAACAGCCACACGCCTGTATACCTTGAACTGGCAGAACCTTTGGCCAGGATCGGTGCGGGCTGGATTGCCCTGCATCCCAGAACCGCGGTTCAGCTTTTTACCGGCCGGGCCAGTTGGCAGGATCTGAAAAAACTCAAGGAATTCTCAAAAATCCCGGTTATTGCCAGCGGAGACCTGTTTACCGCGGAAGATGCCCTGAAATGCATTGAGCAGACAGGCGTGGATTCGGTGATGTTCGCCCGGGGAGCACTGATGGATCCTGCCATTGCCGGACGCTATATGAATCTGCTCCAGGGAATGAACGATCTGCCCCGGAACAAGGAATTTCTTCAGCAGCTGTGTCTTCAGGCCGTTGAAATTTATCGCCGGCATTCCCATTCATCCAGGACAGTGCTCAGACTGCGGTCTCTGCTGCCCAGAATGCTCCGGGGCATGCCCGGCGCCAGAGAGTTGCGCAAAAAAATTATAGCCTGTAAGAATTGGGATGAGATGACGGATGTTTTAATGACCATGACAGACGCAGAGGAGACACCATGAGCCGGGAGATTATTTTGGCCGAAAGCGCAGGCTTCTGCATGGGAGTCAGTCTGGCCCTGAGCAAGCTGGACAACGCCCTGATAAGACAGGGACACAAAAGCATTTTTACTTACGGACCCATCATCCATAACCCCCAGGTCCTGGAATATTACCAGAAAAAAGGAGTAAATATAATTGATGACTGGCAAGAACCCGAGCCCGGGGATATGGTGCTCATCCGGGCTCATGGCGTGCCCATGCATATCGAGGACAGACTCAGGGAGCGCAATATAGATATTCTGGACGCTACCTGTCCCAAGGTAAAAAAAGCCCAGCTGCTGATACAGAAGAACAGTGCTGACTCGGATTATCTGCTCATCTATGGCGAACTCAACCACCCGGAGGTCAGGGGCCTTTTAAGCTATGCCCGGTGCAGGGCCTTCCTTTTTGAAAATCTCAAGGAACTGCAGGACCTGTCATTGAAGCCTGGAAAACATTACTGCCTGGTAGCCCAGACTACCCAGGACCGCCAGGAATTTCTGGGCATAGCCCGAAGCCTGCAAAAGGATCTGGACAGGGACATCATCGTCCTGGATACAATCTGCGATGCCACCAAGAACAGGCAAAGCGAGACCATCAGCATTGCCAGACAGGTGGAGTGCATGATTGTGGTGGGAGGAAGAGAAAGCGGCAATACCCGGAGATTGTTTCAGGTGGCTCAGAAGTACTGCCCCAGGTGCCTGCACATTGAAACCATGGATGAACTTGATCCCGGGATTGTTTCAGGGCTTGAGAAGGTCGGGCTTACAGCAGGGGCATCCACGCCGAATTATACCATACACGCCATCTATCATCGTCTGAAAGAATTGATGGATAAACCGGGATGAATCCTTTCCAGGGCCGGCTTTCCCTCAACCCCAGACAAAACCGCTCTTGGAAGTTTGCTGTGGAATTATTATGGCATTATTCTACATCGTCCCAGCTCCGGGGTTTTGGC
>PUMA01000189.1 GCA_003551155.1 Desulfonatronospira sp. | reverse complement strand
TTTTTCTTTTGGCAAGGAAATCAAGCAATTATGAGGAGGCGTATCTTAATACGTTGACGAAGAATTGTGCAGATTGACGCAGCCAAAAGGAAAAAGAACCGTTTCCGGATGAAAACTAACTTGTCAAGGAGAAACAAATGGCAGTCAAAGTAGGTATTAACGGTTTCGGGAGGATCGGCAGGTATATGACCAGGCTCCTGGCCGGCAGCAAGGAATTTGAGCTTACAGCGGTCAATGCCCGGGCCGACAATGACTCCCTGGCCCATCTCCTCAAGTATGATTCCGTGCACGGCACTTTCGGCCCTGAAATAGCTGCCGTTGAACAGGGATTCACTGTTGCCGGCAGCCAGGTACTGGTGACCAGGCAGGGACCTGGAGAATGGACCTGGAAAGACCTGGGCGTGGCAATGGTCCTGGAGACCACCGGCAAGTTTACAGACAGGGAAAGCTGCGAAAAGCACCTGGCCTGCGGAGCAGAAAAGGTGCTGATAAGCGCGCCCGGTAAAAATCCGGACAGGACCATTGTTGTGGGAGTCAATGATATGGACCTCAAGGCAGAGGACAGAATCATTTCCAATGCCTCCTGTACCACCAACTGCCTGGCCCCGGCGGTCAGGGTAATCCATGATCATTTCAGCATCAAACACGGGCTCATGACCACTATACATTCTTATACCATGAGCCAGAGGATTCTGGATGGTTCACACAAGGATATCCGCCGGGCAAGGGCTGCTGCTCTGTCCATGATTCCCACCACCACCGGCGCTGCAAGAATGGTCACCCAGGTCATTCCAGAGCTTAAGGGCAGACTGGACGGCATGGCTGTTCGGGTGCCCACGGCCAACGTCTCCCTGGTGGATTTCGTGGCAGAAGTGGAAAAAAAGACCACAGTCCAGGAAGTAAACCAGGCATTGCGGTCCGCATCAGAAGGTGCTATTAAAGACACCCTGGGGTATACCGAACTTCCCCTGGTTTCAGTGGACTACAACGGCAGCACCTTCGGCGGGGTTGTGGACGCTCCCCTGACCTCTGTCATGGACGAGACCCAGGTCAAACTCATTGTCTGGTATGACAATGAGGCCGGATTCTGCAATCAGCTCCTCAGGCTCATGCGCAAAGTCAAGTCTGTCATGTAGAACAGGCAAACAGCTAGATCTCCATCTCCAGGCCCTGGTGCACAGCAAAGCATTCCAGGGCCTGGGACCTTTTTCGAACCTTGAGGCATGCATTTTGGACCAGGCTGTCTATTTGAGAGTCGCTGCGGCAGGGATCATGGTGAAAAAAACCCAGCCTTTTCACCCCTGATTCGTGCGCAAGCTCCAAAGCATCCTGGTACGTGGAATGCCCCCAGGTCCTTTTCCCGGGATACTCCTGCCGGGTATATTGACTGTCATGGATCAGCAGGTCAGCTCCACGGGCAAACCGGACATACTCCTCAAAGCTTCCTCCGCCCCTGTGGCGGTACCCCAGCTCATTATCGGTTAAAAAAACCAGGCCTCTGTCTCCCAAACGAATCCTGAAGCCCTGGCCCAGATTGGGATGGGATATGGGCATGGTTTTCAGGTGAAAACTGTTCAGTTGGAAGCCGGCGCCCACTTCCTGATATATTACCCGGGCTCCAAGCTCATTGAGGCCCACAGGAAAATGCGGCGCCCGCAGAAGGTTCTGCAGGACAAGCTTATGTAGATTGCCCTGAAGTCCCGGCCGGCCGTACAGATTGACCGTGAATCCGGCCTGATACAGGGGC
The DNA here is from genome assembly GCA_003551155.1 of Desulfonatronospira sp. Lineage (GTDB taxonomy): Bacteria > Desulfobacterota > Desulfovibrionia > Desulfovibrionales > Desulfonatronovibrionaceae > Desulfonatronospira. The sequence continues at coordinate 7,245 of PUMA01000189.1, read as the reverse complement.
TGAAAAAGAGGCAGGCCCAGGATGTGATCCCAGTGGGTGTGGGTAAAAAGCAGATCTGCACTGGATGCCTTTTCCCGGACCAGCAGGCGGCCCAGCTTTCTTATTCCTGAACCTGCATCAATTATTATTCTGTATCCTGAAACCGGATCTCTGACTTCAACACAGGTGGTGTCTCCTCCATACCTCGCAAACTCAGGTCCGCAAACAGGAAACGCCCCTCTTGCACCCCAGAAGATTATGCGCATACTCCTCCTGCTGTTGCCTGTTTTGAACCGGACTTCTACACTTTCAAACAGAATTAGTGAAGCCTTAAACCTCCAGTATATGACTGCCTCTTTTCTTTACCAAAGATTACCTTCAACGCAGGGAAAAGGGCAATAATCATATAGCTTTCCCGGCACAGTTTCAGATATGCATGAAAAAATGACTTTTTGCAGGCGCGTCATTACATACTTTACAAAAACTCCAATTGGTGTTTAGACAGAACGCTGATTGTTCATCACCTAAACCCAGGACGGAGCGATCATGATAGCATATACTGTATATCTGCAGCAGATTCAGGAACTGCTTCAGGAATGGAGCAAAACATATAATATCTATGTTCCCACCAGGGCTGAAGACCATTTTTTTGAATTCAGGTGCTGGCAGCCGGACATGCATATAGCATGGGATTATGATCTGGCTTACACATCCCTCAAGGGTTTTTTCCTGCCTCCCCGGGAAGATTTGATCCATTTCGACCTTCAGCACTATACCTCCTCTCCTGTTGCCCAGGCACCTAAACAGCTCCTGTTCGGGGTCCATCCCTACGACATCAAGGCCATAAACCAGCTGGACCAGCTCATGAACACAGACAGCGTAGACGTTAATTACCAGCTGCGCAGGGATAATACCATGATCTTCGGCCTGGAGCCGTCCAGGGTGGCGGATACAGCGTTCTGGGCCGGAATGGACGCTTCCCGGGTGGATCTGGGTTATGATCTATTCTGGACCCGTATAAGTACCGGGGCCTTCCTGGTCCAGGTAGGATCAGCCCAGGGAGAGGAAATGCTCAAGAAAGGTCCTGCGGTAGACAAGGCCACCGCCGCGGAAAAAGAGGCTGCCAGGCGGATGCATCTCAGGGTGTCCTCAGTAGCTGCCAGGCAGAGTCTGAGTTTTCCCTGGACCAAAGTACCGGAGATCACCGGAAAATTTTATCAGCGCAAGCTCTATTGGCGAGAAAGAGCCAAAACCTGCCTTTCCTGCGGGTCATGCAACCTTGTCTGCCCCACCTGTTATTGTTTCGACATCCAGGAAGAGACTGACGACCATCTGAAGCAGGGCAGCCGCTACCGGCAATGGGACGGGTGCATGCTCGAGGGTTTCGCCAGAATAGCCGGGGGCCACAACTTCCGTCCCACACCCTGGGAGCGCTACCGGCACAGATACATGCGCAAGGGCAAGTACATCTTCGATAAGATAGGTGAGCTTGGTTGTGTGGGCTGCGGACGCTGCGTCAGAGCATGTACCGCCCGGATAGCCAATCCCAAGGAAGTTTTCATTGAAATCTGGGAGGCAGTCAAGAATGAAGCCTAAATCCTCACCCTATGTGCCCAGGCCGGCCACTCTGGTGGACAAGAAAACATTGTCCGACAATGTGACCCTATTTGAATTCGCCCAGGACAGCGGTAAACCACTGGCCCACAGGCCCGGCCAGTTCATCCAGGTCTCGGTCTACGGAGTGGGCGAAGCCCCTTTTTCTGTCAGTTCCCCCCCGCAAAAAGATCATCACCACTTTGAGCTGGCAGTGCGCAAGATCGGCGCTGTGACCAATGCCCTGCACAATCTTCAGGTGGGTTCCAAAATAGGTATTCGCGGACCCTATGGCTCCTACTTTCCCATGCAGAAGTTTGTGGGCCAGGACCTTCTGTTTGTTGCCGGAGGCCTGGGCTATATACCCATCCGCAGCGTGCTTTATTACATGCTCAGGCACAGGGACGAATTCGGGCAGATTATGCTTTTGGTGGGTACCAGACATCCCAGGGAAAGGATCTTCACAGACCAGCTGGAAGAAATCAGCCGGCGCAAGGATGTGGAGGTCCTGGAAACAGTGGATGAACCTGATGAAAACTGGAAAGGAAATGTGGGCGTGATTACCTCTTTGTTTCCCAAGATCATGGTCAATTCCGACAATACAAACGTGGCCATGATCGGTCCTCCTGTGATGTACAGGTTTGTAATCGAGGAATGCAGCAAGCTGGGAATCTCCCAGAACAGGATCTATGTTTCCCTGGAGAGGAGGATGAAGTGCGGTCTGGGCAAATGCGGACACTGCCAGATCAACGGCATCAACTGCTGTATTGACGGGCCTGTTTTTTGCTATACCCAGATCGCCAACCTGCCTGAGGCATTTTAGAAACGGTGTCGCACCTGAAGCGTGGTGTAATTCCGTGCACGAAAACATGGGAATACGGACCAAAGACACGGGGTTTTTCATGCCCTGCCTGTCTAAAGTTTTATAAAGGAGAACAGCATGTCGGCTAAACCAAAGGTGGCCTTTTTTGATTTTGCCGGGTGCGAGGGAGACCAGCTTCAGGTGGCCAACCTGGAAGAAAGACTTGTGGATCTTATCTCTCACCTGGATATAGTCAGTTTTCGGGAAATCAAGACAGGGCACAGGGACGACTACGATATCGCCTTTGTGGAGGGTTCAGTTACCCGGCCGGAGGACGAGCCCAGACTGCTGGAAATCCGCAGCAGCGCCCAGATCCTGGTGGCCCTGGGAGCGTGTGCCACCATAGGCGGAATAAACTGTCTCAAGACCTTTATCAGTGAACGCGAGTACAGATCCACTGTGTACGGGCCCTACGCGGGCAGGTACTCAACCTATGCGGCCAGACCCCTGTCTGCTGTGGTTTCGGTTGATATGGACATCCACGGCTGTCCCATTGACAAGATAGAATTCGCCCGGGCGGTCAAGGAGCTTTTACTCGGCAAGATCTATATCCCTCCTGATTACCCGGTTTGCGTGGAGTGCAAAATGGCCGGCAATATCTGCCGCTATGAACAGGGAAGCCTGTGTCTGGGCATTGTAACCAGGGCGGGATGCCGGGCCTGCTGTGTGACCGAGGGCAGTGTCTGCTGGGGCTGTCGTGGCATGGCACCTCAGGCCAACCTGGATGCGGCAGCCCAGATAATGGAAGAACACGGATTTGGATGGTTGAATGCCCAGGATCGATTAAGACTTTATTTCGGCTGCACAAACCAGGGAATATAGCATGGGCGGACCCATCTACAGCATAGTCCGGAGATAAGCACTATGAGCAAGAAAAAGATCAAAGAAGACAGCAGCCAGAAACAGGCTGCCCAGGCTCAGGAAAAGTCCTCAGCACAATATCCTGAAACCATAAAGGTTCATCATTTGACCCGGGTGGAGGGCCACGGCAATATCATTGTCCGACTTGACCCGCAGGGCACAGTCAGGGACTGCACCTGGGAAGTGGTGGAAGCCCCGAGATTTTTTGAGGCCATGGTCCAGGGCAGGCCTTACACTGATATCCATCATATTGTCTCCAGGATCTGCGGAATATGTTCCATCGGGCACCAGCTCTGCTCCATCCAGGCTACTGAGGACGCTTTTGGTCTGCATGTCTCCCGCCAGACCCTGGAGTTTCGCAAGCTGGCCCTTCACGCCGAGAATCTGCAGAGCCATCTGCTGCACATCGGCTACCTGGTGCTGCCGGACCTGCTGGGTGTGGACTCGGTTCTTCCCCTGGCTGAAACGCACAGGGACGATCTCCTGAATCTGGTGGCCTGCAGACGTCTGGCCAACGAATTCAGCCAGACCATCTGCGGCCGGACCACTCACCCTCAGAGGCTTGTGGTGGGCGGAATGGCCAGGATTCCCAGCAGCAGGGAACTGGAAGAACTCAACAGCGGGCTGGAAACAAGTCTTTCACGCCTGGACAGGCTTGTTGACCTCTTTGTGGCCCTGGCTGACAAGTGGCCGCAATTTGAGCGTCCAACAGAGTATGTCGCCCTGACCTCCCCCATGGAATATGCCCTGTACAGCGGACAGATCCAGAGTTCTCTGGATCAGCGGAGGCCTGCTTCACTGTATAAGCAGGTGACCAACGAATATTGCATTCCCCGGTCCACTGCCAAATGGACCAGAAACCTCCGGGAATCCTACCTGGTTGGGGCCCTGGCCAGATTCAACATCAATCACCAGCTGCTCTCCCAGGGAGCAAAAAAGGCGGCCCAAAAGCTGGGGCTCACTCCTCCCGTGCACAACCCATACCTGAATACACTGGCTCAACTGGTGGAATGTGTTCATTCCACAGAAGACTCCCTGCAGATCATTGCCGGGCTGCTCCGGGAAAAACTGCATGAGGAAAAGCCGGCCACAGTCCGGGTGGGATCGGCCAGGGGTGTGGGCGCTGTAGAAGTGCCCCGCGGCATTCTATTTCACAGCTATGAGTACGGCGAGGATGGCCGGATAATTTCTGCGGACTGTGTTATTCCCACCAACCAGAACCATGGAAACATCCAGAAGGACATGGACGCCATGAAGCCCGAGCTGTCCGGGATGGATCCGGAGAGCATAGAACTCAGGCTTAGCATGCTGGTAAGGGGTTATGATCCCTGCATATCCTGCTCCACCCACATGGTGGAAACGGGATCAGCCGGCCGTTCTCTGGTCAGGTTTGTCCGGGACCGGGATCAGTAAAGCAGATCTTAACAGCGTGTTGAACATTCTCATGCACTGCATCGAGCGCACCTCAAGATAAATACCTGAGGAGTATCCTGGACCTCATGAACAACACCAGCCTGACTCTGGAAGTACTGGTCATAATATTCCTGGTGGCCGTTAACGGACTGCTGGCCATGTCCGAGATCGCCATGGTCAAGTCCAGCAGATTCCGCCTCAGGGAACTGGCCAATAAAGGGAAAAAGGGCGCCCGGTACGCCCTGCATCTTATCAGAAATCCCAATCGGTTTCTGTCCACAATTCAGATCGGCATTACCCTCATGGGAATTCTCAGCGGAGTCTACGGGGGGGCTGTCATTGCCGCTCATCTTGATCTCATCATCAGAGACCTGCCTTACATTGCTCCTTATTCCACAACCATCAGCTATTTTCTGGTGGTGGTCTGCATCACCTATCTTCTGCTTGTCCTGGGAGAGCTCATCCCCAAAAGGCTGGCCCTGCTCAAACCTGAGAGCATTGCTTCCGCCATTGCCATGCCCATGATGATTTTATCCAGGATGGCCGCTCCTCTGGTTTTTGTTCTCAGTCTTTCAACGGACGGGGTACTCAGGCTGTTCGGGATTACCCGCCACAAGGAAGAGCCGCCGTCAGAGGCCGAGATTAAGCAGATGTTCAGGCACGGGGCACGCACCGGCGCTTTTGAACCGTCGGAAGTCAAGCTCGTGGAAAGGGTGCTCAAGCTTGATGACCAGAGCGTGAGCAGCATTATGACCAGGCCCGGGGAAATTGTCCTGTTCAGGGAGACTGATTCTTTTGGGGATATCCTGGAAAAAGTCAGAAAAACAAAGCATACCTGCTATCCAATGGTTAAAAAGGATTTGGATCAGGTCCAGGGCATAATCCAGGCCAAGGATCTTCTGCCCTTGGCCCGGGAGGAAAAGCCTGACCTGCAAAAAATCATCAGGCCGGCAGAATACGTAAAGCAAAGCATCAACGCCCTGGACATCCTGGACCGGTTCAAACTTTCCCGCTCCCACATGATTCTGGTCACGGACCATTGGGGAAAAATCACTGGTCTGCTGACCATCAACGACATATTGCAGGCCATTATAGGCGATCTAGCGGCGCCGGAATGGCCTGATGAGCCCTGGGTCATCAGGCGCGCGGACGGGTCCATGCTTGTGGATGGCCGCCTCCCCGTGAGAAAGCTTAAACAGATACTGGGCATTTCATCCCTTCCCGGGGAGAAAGAGGACGGATACGACACCCTGGCGGAACTGGTCCTCGGCAGACTGAACAGAATCCCCATAAGCGGCGAAAGTTTCGATCTTGAGGGATATGTATTTGAAGTAATGGACATGGATGGAGCAAGGGTGGACAAGGTTCTGATCAGGGAAAAGAATCCGCCAGAGGCTTCAACAGCCCCACTCAGCGGATCTTCCCCGGATGAGGTGTAATCGACTCTTCAAAACCGATCAACCGGCCGGCTATATTCTACTCCAGAAGGCAGTGGTCGCTGAGCAGGATCGGGCCGTCAGGACCGACGGTCAATGAAAATTCTTCACTGGATACTGCCATCCCGGCATCATTAGTAGTAGGCTTCGGCTTGTTTTTCATGCCTTCTTCTCCTTTATTGATGCACCTGCAAAAAGTCGGGTAATGAATAATTCAGGAATCAGTAATCTACATAACTATTTGTTTTTACTGCCTGCCCCGTTAAACAGACCGCAGGTTTCCGTCGCAGACGGGTTTAACTGGGGACCTCTGACGTCTGACGTCTGTGACTGCAAAAATGACTTTTTGCAGTCACAGCTTATTCTTCCCTGGTTGACATATAAACTCTTCTACGGATCTTTTCTGCCCGCACTTGCCCTCTAAGCTTCCATACGGTTCTATACCCGCCTTGATTTAAGCTGCCGGCCAATGCCTGGAAGAATTCTGGTTTATCCGGTTGAAGCGTACCACTTTTTGAAATGGCCCCGGAAATATAGGCCGTAAAGGCCCAGAGAACGCAAAGGAAGAAGCATGAAGAAGAAAGTATTTATTATGCCTCCATGCCTCATGCTCATGGCTGGACATGCTGAGCCTGCTTGAAAGAGCCGGACCCCGGACTTGTGCCGCAGGAGTAAAAGCTGCCCAGCGGTCAGCTCTTTGCATCAGGCATTGGCCTTGACCCACTCAGAAAGCCCGGCCACTATGTCGTCCCTTCCGGTTGCCACCAGTCTGTCCACCTCCTGGCCGTCCCTGAAGATGATAAAGGTGGGTACGCTGCGCACCCCTGCCGCCCAGTCTGGCAGGGCCCGGGGGTCCGCAGCCTCAAAGGCCAGCACTTGGAGCCGGGAAGACAGGCTGTATCTATCCTCCTGCAGGGCCTGCACCGCAGACCTGCAGTCCGGTCAGGTGGGCATGTGCAGAAGAACTGCAGCATGACCTTTGTGTTCAAGAACTTCTTTTTTAAAATCGTCTTCTGTTTGCAATTCCTTCAAAGACATGTCTACCTCCTCTGGTGTTGCAGATGTTTTTGAAAATCACGTGCGCGTGTCCGAGCATTGCAG
>PUMA01000126.1 GCA_003551155.1 Desulfonatronospira sp. | reverse complement strand
TTTCCCCTGTCCAGGATATGGGCCGGGGCATCCATGTGGGTGCCGGTGTGAGACATCATCGATATCTTCATCTCCACAAATCCGTCTCTGGCCAGGTCAAAAGGATGTTCGAAAACCGGGCCTTCAGTACCCGGATACACCGGCATGCCGGGCTCGATACGATGGCTGAGATCAATTATTTTCATCTATTGCCTCACACAGAAGGGTCATGCCGTCCTTTAATCCGGTACAGATTTTATCTGTTTTGTTTTTGGGGTCGGACCGAGATAATCTGCTGAATTTGTAACTGTTCAGCAAAATTAGGCTAATACCACGTGAGTCATTCCCCAGCTTGACTGGGGAATCCATGCATTTCTGATTTTCGAAAAAAGATGGATTGCCGGGTCAAACCCGGCAATGACGATTGAAGTATACTCGATTTAAGCTCAAAAATTTAGTCACACCTATGGCGCGGCAGGCCGCCCGTTCGCAGACTCACTCAAGGCTCGAAGTCCGTTTTGCCCGGATAAATTCCCTGACAATGGACAGAAACATTTCCGGCTGCTCCACGTGCGGATAATGACCGCTGCCCGGAATCATTACCAGCTTCCCGTTGGAAAGGGCTGCTTCCCATTCATGGAAGCTCTCAAGGGGCAGCGGCGATCTTTCCCCATGCACGATCAAAACAGGGGCCTGAACCTTTTGCGCCTGCAGGCGCCAGTCCCATGCGCCCAGTGATCCCAGAGTATACCTGTACACACGGTCATTAAGATTTTCTTTTGAACCGTGACAAGGATCACCTTGAACAGGAACCCTGCCATGGGGATCAGCCAGATAGCCGCGGATAAAAAGCTCCCAATAGGCATTGCATGCTGAGTGCGGATCCGCGGCTTTATCCCAGGCCATTGCCGCCTCGTTAAGTTTTTCAAGCGCGTCATTATCCATCCAAGCCCTCAGGTTCTGGCCGAATACAGCCATATGCGGATCACGTCGCAAGGGCATGGGATCAATCAGAATAACCCGGTCTGTTTGCTTTGGATGTCTCATAGCGTAATGCAGTGCCAGCCCCCCACCCCAGGAATGGCCCATGAGAGTGGCCCGGTCAAGGCCCAGATAGGTGCGAATCACTTCCACGTCTGCCACATGATGGGCAATGCCGACGCGGTCGGGATTGTTGATGGGAGTGGACAGGCCTGAACCGCGCTGATCATAGAAAAACAAGGTGAAATCCCTGGAAAGAAAACCTAAATCAGGACGAAGCGATTCACTGGACAACCCTGGACCTCCATGCAGAACAACTATCGTGTCAGCCCCTTCACCTTCAACGCGAAAAAAAAGTTCAATACCTTCTTCCGAGTGGATCATTCCCCTGGGCAATGGCTCAGACCTGCTTTGCGCCGAGTCCGAGGCCAAACAGACCGCAAGCATACCAGGCAAAAAACAAGGCAAAGACATGGATTACCTCACCACAGGCTTAGATGGGGAAAAGCCGGGCCGGGATCACTGTTGCGCCGGGGGATATCTCTTCATGGCCCATGACATGGACGATACCATAGCGCTTTTTCAAAGCCTTGCACATTCAGCCTGCCTTACCGTGAAAAGCGTGAACCTCATGGTCAAAAGTGTTCGCTAAAAATCTTCGGTTACCTCAAGATCATATCGAGCTTGAAGATTTAATCAGAACTGGGGTGACATACTGAAAAAGCGCCCAAGCCGCAGAGCGGTGTCATCAGAAAAGCCACACAGATTTTCCTGGAGACAGTGTCTGGCTGTTTAACATATGTGACCGGCTAAGATTGTTGCTTTCTGATCATTATCAGGATCATCTTGAATTTTTCATTTGCTTTTAGGGCATGGGGCCTATTTGCAGGCATTATGATCATTTCTCCTTCTTGAACCTTAAACAGAGAGCCGTCAATGGTAATATCAGCTGCCCCGTCAATAATCTGAACCATTGCATCAAAAGGGGCGGTATGTTCACTGAGTCCCTGTCCCGTGTCAAATGCGAATACTGTGACTGTTCCCGCGCTCTTTCCTATGAGTGTCCGGCTTACGACTGAACCGGTCTGATATGAAACCAGATCCTTCATGTTCAAAACTGTTCCGATAATGTTACTTTCATCTGGCATCTGATTCTCCTTTGTTTTGTTAAATGAATCTGAGCCAACGGGATCTGCACCCGACTCGATTCAGATCAGAAGATTTATCCCTCATGCAGGGCGGTGATAAACTTGTCTAACGGAAATTTGCAAGTCGGATTAAAAATTTCTCCGAAGCAAGCCCTGAAGTATTGTAATATATGCGGCCCGACGCTTTTTCCAGCCGACGTTTAACTTAATCACCCGGATTAGTCATAATCCCAGGGCACGGGATCAATGATGTCCACTACTCTTTTTTTCAGGCGCTGGGAAAAGACTTTTCTGTCAACCATGGACTGGAGTCGATCTTTTATCAGCTCCACCGGGGCCCGGCCAAGAAAGTCCAGGATGGCCGTAATCCACTGCCGGGTGCTGTTGTTGGAGACGGTGTTTTCAAGATCTGAAAGCAGTATGTTCAAAAGGTCCTGGTTGTTTTCCAGCCCACGGAAATAGTTCAGGATTTCAGCCTTGAATCTGGACTGTTCCACAGTCTGCGGAGGCCCCAGATCCTTTAAAAACCTGATCAGCTCTTCCCTGGCCTTTTCATTGCCAAGGGGTGTGAGCGCTCCAATGGAGTTGACACCATTTTCCCTTCTTGAACGGCTGGATGAATACATGTCCTGAAGGTAAGGCTCTACAGGCAGTGTCTTAAAATCTACCTGCCGAAGGTCAAAATTCTTCCCTTTTTCTTTCTGGTCAGTGGATTCAAACCCATCTGGAAGTTCATCAAATTCTTCTAGTTCCACTGTTTCAGCAGGTGAAAAATCCGGACAGGCCTCGCGGTTGAAATCAAAGCGCTTCTTCCGGATCAGGCCTTGACATTTTTTATAGTCAAGCTCCATGATCTCTTCCAGATAAGGCTCAAAATCAGGGTCCAGAAGACAGATGCCCATGGAGGTCGGGCCTTCACTGTCCGGAAAGCAATGCTCACAGTCTATGCACGTTGATTCAGGCGGCTGGTTCATGGGTTATACCTTTATGTGGCTGATGTGCTTGGAAAGCGAGAGATACGTTTAATCAGGCCTTGTTTGTTGGCTGTCTGGTTCTTCCTTTTTGACACACCTTCTCATGAACATAACCAATATACAATAGCTAATAAATCATTGGCCGGTCTTGCTACAAAATGTTTTCCATTCATGGTTGACAGATTAGAACATTTGTTCGAAACAAGTGTTTAAAACATTCCATAGGGACAAACATTGAGAAATACCCAGCAAAACAACGGGGACGCAAAAGACCGGCTGATAGAAGCGGCCGGGGTGATCTTTGCCGAACAAGGTTACAGATCCGCCACCATCAGGAAAATCTGCCAAAGGGCAGGCGCCCATGTGGGCGCGGTGAACTACCATTTCCGGGATAAGCAGGGGCTTTTTGCGGCGGTTCTTGAGCACGCCCATGCATGGTCGGTGCGAAAATACCCCCCGGATCTGGGCCTGAGGAATGAAGCATCGGCCGAAGAAAAGCTCCAGGCCTTTATCCGCTCCTTTCTGTTCCGAATCCTGGGCGACGGAGTTCCGGACTGGCACGGCAGGCTCATTGTCAGGGAAATTGTCGAACACTCCGATGCCCTGGACCGGATGGTCAAGAACTCCATCCAGCCTCTGTACGTCTATCTCAAGGAGATAATCGACGAACTCCTGGGAAACGACCCGGCCGGCCCGGATCACCATGAGCAGACCTTTCTCTGCGCCATGAGCGTGCTGGGTCAGTGCCTGAACCACTTTACCGGCCGGAACATCGTGTCCAGGATAAAGCCGGACAGTTTCGACCCCATGGACATTGAGCTCATCACAGACCACATTACCCGATTCTCCCTAGGTGGAATTCGAATGATAAGAGACAGGACATGATAATCACGAAAGCACAGATATCCCTGAAAACAAGGAGACTATATGGAAGTACCGGCCAATAAAAAAATCGAAATGCTGGAGACCATGATCCTGTCCAGGAAATTTTCTGATTCCCTGGCTGAGCTTTGCAGAATCGAAAGAAAAATTCCCGGCATGATGATCCTGTCCACCGGGCAGGAAGCTGTGGGCTCAGGAGTATGCGCTGCCCTGGAGCCGGAAGACGTGATCATCACCAACCACCGCAGCCACAATCACCTCCTGGCCAAGGGCGCCGATCCGAGAGAGCTCATGGCTGAAATCTTCTGCAAGAAAACAGGATGCAACAAAGGCAAAAGCGGAACCCTGCACCTGGCCGTGCCCGAGGTCAATGCACCCTGCACCACAACCGTGGTGGGCGGGACCCTGCCTATTGCGGTTGGCCAGGCCTTTGCCCAGCAGTATAAAAACGAACCCAGGGTCACCGTGTGCTTTTTCGGAGACGGCGCTGCAAACGAAGGTTCTTTCCACGAAGCTCTGAACCTGGCCGCCCTGTGGCAGCTGCCGGTCATATTTGGATGTGAAAACAACCTCTATGCCGGGGCTCAGCGCTATGAAGAGCATACCAGGGTCCAGGACATGGCCCGGAGGGCCGAAGCTTACGATATGCCCGGAGTGACCGTTGACGGAAATTATGCCCCGGAGGTTTACAGAGCCGCCAGGGAGGCCAGGCAGCTCGCCCTGGAAGGAAGAGGACCGACCCTTATTGAGTGCAAGACCTATCGCTGCCGGGGACACGGCGAATCCGATCCCCAGCACTACCAGCCCGGGGATGAGATCAGGGCCTGGCAGGAAAAATGTCCCATCCCCAGACTCGGAGATGAACTTGTCTCCCTCGGGGTCATTCCTTCGGAACGGATAAAGGAAATGGAATCTTTGGCAGAAAAGATTGTTGAAAACGCTGTCCGATTTGCCGAGGAAAGTCCCTATCCAGAACCGCATGAAGCACTGGAAGATGTGTATGTCTGATGAGTTTCAATCTTTAAGGATTGAGATGACATGATACTGATGCACCTATGTATTAACTGATCTTTGGGCTATAATCAGGATACCCAGGACATAAAGGATGCAGGTTATGCAAAAGCTAGGAATGGGACAGGCCGTGAATCAGGCCCTGAGAGAGGAAATGCGCCGCGACCCCAGAGTGTTCATTGCCGGGGAAGGCGTGGGCGTAAGTATCCACGTGAACCCCATGTTTCCCACACACGGCCTTCTGGAAGAGTTTGGACCGGGACGGGTTAAAGATACCCCGGTTTCCGAGGCGGCCATTGCCGGACTTGCCGTGGGCGCGGCCGAGGCAGGACTTCGGCCTGTGGTGGAAATCATGTTTAATCCCTTTTTCACCCTGGCCTCGGACATGATAGTCAACCACGCGGCCAAACTGAGATATTTATCCGGAGGAAAATCCACCTTTCCCCTGGTGGTCCGGATAAAAAGCGGGGCCGGTTTCGGGGCCGGGTGCCAGCACTCCCACAACCTGGAAGCCTGGGCGGCCCACTGCCCGGGACTCAAGGTAGTCATGCCCTCAACTCCGGCCGATGCCAAGGGGCTTCTCAAATCGTCCATAAGGGACGGCAACCCGGTGATCTTTATTGAACACATGGGCCTTTATTTTGCGCCCATGCCCGTGCCTGAGGAGGAATATCTCACTCCACTGGGCAAGGCCGATATCAAGCGTGAAGGCAGGAACCTGACCGTGGTCACCTGGTCCGGGATGCTGGGCGTGGCCATGGGCGCGGCTGAAATGCTCAGCCGTGAAGGCATTGAAACTGAAATAGTGGACCTGCGCACCCTGGCCCCCCTGGACAAAGAGACCATCCTGAACTCAGTCGCAAAGACAGGCAGGCTCATTGTCCTGCACGAAGCCACCCGCACCGGGGGCTTTGCCGGAGAAATCGCGGCCGTGGTCATGGAAGAGGGTTTCAAACATCTCAAGGCGCCCCTGAGGAGGGTGACCGGACCGGACATACCGGTTCCGGCCAGTCCCCCACTGGAGCAGTTTTACATCCCTGACGAGAACGACCTGGTCAGGGCTGCAAAAGAAATATTTTAGCAGCCTGATGCGGGTTCAGCCCGCCAACCATCATTTACAAAGACCATTGGAGGAAATATGGCCATAACCAGACGAAAATTCCTGCATTACTCGGCCCTGGTAACATCATCCCTTGCTGTTTCAGGGTTGCCCCTGTACGCATACGACCCCAAGGCCGGACCTGAAGAGCACGACGAGGTCAGAAGGAGCTATTGCGGTCTGTGCCATCCCCGCTGCGGAACCCTTCTGCACATGAAAAACGGAAAAGTTTTCGAGGTCAGCGGCGACCCGGACCATCCCGTCACCAGGGGGCTCATCTGCGAACGCGGCCTGCTCATGCCCGAGCATATCTACCACCCCGAAAGGATAAACCACCCCCTGAAAAGGAAAGGCCAAAGGGGCGAAGGCAAATGGCAGCGCATCTCCTGGGAACAGGCCCTGGACGAAGTCGCGGAAAAACTTGCCGGATTGAGGGACGATTTCGGACCGGAAACACTGGCCTTCACCCACGGCACCAGCCGGACCCACCACTGGGACTGCAGGCGGTTTTTCAACCTGTTCGGCTCGCCCAACGTCTGCGGGGTGAACAATATCTGCATGTGCCCGTCCTACGCCACAGAGTACGCCACTTACGGGGGCATGGCCAGGGGCAATCCGCGCCAGGCCCAGTGTGTTGTGGTCTGGGGGCGGGCGGCGGCCAACTCCTCACCTGTTCAGACCTGGCCGGCCCTGAAGCAGGCCAGGGAAAAGGGGGTCAAGTTTATTGTGGTCGATCCCAGGCGCATAGAAGAAGTGGAGTTTGCCGACATGTGGCTTCAGATCAGGCCCGGAACCGACCTGGCACTCATGCTTGGCTGGATCAGGCTGATAATAGAAGAGGATCTTTATGACCGCGAGTTCGTTGGGAAATGGACTGTGGGCTTTGACGAGCTCAAACAGGCGGTAAAGGAATACACCCCGGAAAAGGTCAGCCGGATCACCTGGATCCCGGTTGAGCAGATCAAGGCCGCGGCCAGGCTTTACGCCAAATCAAAACCGGCCCAGATTCCATATGGATACGGTCTGGACAAGCAGGGCGTAAACTCCAACCAGTGCGCCAGGGCCCGGGCCATACTGCGGGCCATTACCGGAAACCTGGAAATTGAAGGCGGCGAGACCTTCAGCCAGACTCCCCAGGCGGCCAAAGTACGCGGTGAATTCGACCTGGTGGCTGCTGAAGCCATCGGTCCTGAGCAGCGGGGCAAACAGCTGGGCGCGGATACCTATCCCTTTTTCGGGTTTCCGGGCTGGGAGCGCAACATGGCCAACAACCAGAAGCTGCCCCAGGGCATGGTTTCACCTCCGTCCATGTACAGGACCTGCGTGGCCCATGCCAGGGACGTGTTTCAGGCGGCCATCACCGGTAAGCCCTATCCAGTTAAAGCCATGCTTTCCGTGGCCAGCAATCCCATGCTCTCCTTTTCGGATTCGAAAATGGTTTTTGAGGCCCTCAAGTCACTGGAACTCTACGTGGTCATGGAATACTACATGACTCCGTCTGCGGCCCTGGCCGATTACGTGTTTCCCTCGGCCACCACGGTTGAGCAGCCGCAGCTCTGGTCCACCGGAGGATTCTGCATGAGTTGTCCTCCGGGAATAGACCCCCTGTATGAACGCAGGGACACTTATCAGTTTTACCGGGGACTGGGGTTAAGACTGGGCCAGGAAAAGGACTGGCCCTGGGAAAACCTGGAACAGGTCTTTGACTATTGCCTGGAGCCTGTGGGAACCACATTTCAACAGCTGACCAAAGATTACGGATTCTTCGGCAGTCCTGAGTACAAGAGATATGAAAAACACGGATTCGGTACGCCTTCAGGAAAGGTGGAGCTCTACTCGTCCCTCTTTGAAGAGCTGGGATGTGATCCCCTGCCCCGGTACAAAGAGCCCCTGTGGAGCCCTGAGGGTGATTCTGAAATTGCCCGGGATTTCCCCCTGATCCTGATCACCGGAAGCCGGTTCATGCCCATGTACCACTCGGAGCAGCGCCAGATAGAATCCGCCAGGGAGCAGGTGCCTGATCCCCTGGTATTGATGAATCCGGACACAGCTGAGGAACTGGGCCTTAAAAACGGCCAGTGGGTGAAGGTGGCTTCACCTCAGGGTGAGGGCAGGGTAAAGCTTCAGACCTCCACCATCATGCATCCCCGCATGGTGGACGTGCAGCACGGCTGGTGGTTTCCGGAAAGGCAGCAGGGTAAACCTGAGCTCTTCGGGGTCTTTGAATCCAATGCCACCCTGCTCTGCCCCATGGATGAAAAGTACTGCAGCCCGGAAATCGGCAGCTGGCCCCATTCGGCTTTGATGTGCCGCGTTGAATCTGCATGAACTTGGCTTAACAATTAACCAAAAAAGGCTGAGGCAGAACAGCCGAGATTCCCCGGATGCGTAAAGCGCGTCCGGGGAAAAGGCAGACCGCCAGAAAGGCCGCTCCACCGTGATCACCGGTCATGTAAGGGAAACGCCATATGTTGCCCAGACCCACTTCGGGATTTGCTGCAGCCAGAAAAAACCTGCCCGCGTCGCCCAATTTTCCCGCAAGTTGTGATTTTGCATTACAAAATCACCCCTTTTTCAGTTAAAATTTGAGCAGAAAAGAAATTCTAACACTCCTTCATCTTTACTACAGCCGCCGAAAATGGTTTTCTGGACTTATACTTAATCATTATTATTTCTGCATCATAAAAATTGTTACATTTTTGTAAACTAGATGACAACCACTGCAGATATTGCCAAAACAATACTACTTGCATATATTTTTCAGGTTTTAGGCTCTTCCACGTATCCTGTGGAATTGTTATGGCATTATACTATATCTTTCCAGCTCCGGGGTTTTGTCAAAAGGGCTCAAAAACTTGCTCACAGGCGGACTAAAACCCGCACTTTACCAGGATTCCAGCATGTGCACAGGAAATAACGTGCGGGCT
>PUMA01000193.1 GCA_003551155.1 Desulfonatronospira sp. | reverse complement strand
GATTCAGAAAAAATTGAAAAGTACATCAAGTATCAAGAAGAGCAAGAAAGAAAATACGAGCAATAAGTAACCGCAAAGGGGACGACGTTAAGCCTTGCCTCCTCAGGAGGCAAGGCAATTTAGCCCCTTCCAGGGGCTAATCCAAATCCGGCTCCTTTGGGGCCGGATTCTTTAATCAAATCCCATTTTTTTTGAGAATGTTTCTAATTTGCCTAGCAGTAAGGCCAAATCTATTCGACAGCCGGGGAGAAATATCTCTTCTGTGACAGCCTCCATTAAGAAGAGACTTTGCGGCATTAACAATGTTTTTATGAAAAGATGTCTTCATGCCTTGCCTGGCAATTCCTGATCTTTTTCCAGACCTGCTGCTTCTCTTGCTTATGAATCCATCAACATATGCTCGCGTAACTAATTCACCCAGATGAAAGGCATCATCAAGCATCTTCTCTGGATCTTTGCCGTTCTCTATCAAGGATATTGTGTCCAGAACCCTTGCTGCGTAGTCTTCTGGACTATCGGCCTCAAAACCTTGCGCTCGGACATAAGACTCTAAAGCTTCATAGTAAATTTGAATAGTTCCCAATTCTTCAATGGGTGGGTGCCCAATCCTTAACTTGTCAGGCTCAGACTTGGTGTAATAATGTGGCTGGTCAAGCAGGCCATTTTTTTTTCAAGATCCTCTTTGACAGATTTTTAAAAAAATCCAACCGCTGGCTAAAGTTGTAAGGTGGAAATCTGGCTACCTTGATCTGGTCAGTCATTTTTTTGAAAAACTGTTCCGCGTCTGTTGGCCCATCGCGAATATACATTTTTCTTCTAAAAAATTGCCTGCCAATAACCTTTACTTTCATTTTATCCCACCTCACTTGCAGCACCGTGCATCTGAAGAACCTTGCCCGGCTTGTATTCCTTGCCGCAAAAATTCGCCCAATCCCTCATCAATGACATGCGCTTGTTGAACAGATCCCCTCGCCGATATGCTGCCTCGACTTTGTTGTCTATGGCATGGCCTAGAGCCATTTCTGCAACTTCCCTGGGATAATTCGTGCATTCAGCGCACCAGTCCCGGAAGGTGGACCGGTACCCATGCGGAACAGCTTCAACTCCCATTTTTCGGCAAAGCATAGACAAAGACATGTCAGACAGTGGCCCGCCCCTGGTGCTGGTAAAAACATACTCTGAACCTTCAAACCTGGGCAGGCTCTGGAGTAGCTCCAGGACATCATCAGTCAGCGGCACCCTGTGTTCCTTGCCGGTCTTAATTCGTGAGCCTGGAATGATCCAGACAGCGTTTCCCTGGTCAAATTCACTCCATACGGCTAGCCGTGCTTCCCCTGAGCGGCAAGCAGTAAGAATGACAAACTCCAGGCACCTTGCAGACATGCCTTTCTTTCCCCTCAAGCGCTGCATAAATTCCCCGATCTCCTGCCAGGGCAGGGCCTTGAAGTGGGAAACTTTTTTAATCTTGGTGGGTGCAGGAAGAACAGCGTCAAGATGGCCTTTCCACCTTGCTGGATTGTCTCCAGACCTGTATCCAGATACTGTTGCCCAGTTAAGAATGTATTCCAGTCTTTGCCTTAGTCTTGTGGCCGTTTCTGTTTTTTCGGTCCAGACAGGTTCCAGGACTTTCAGAATATGCTGCAGGCTGATGTCCTTGACCGGAACCCGGCCAATAACCGGCACAGCGTACCGTTTAACTGAGCTGATCCAATCATGTGAATGTTTGGCATTGCGGAATTCTGCCTGCTTTTTCTCATGGCAAAAGCTCACAATATCTGCAAAGGTTACATTTCGGCCCTGAGCATCCAGAAGTGCCTGCCTGCGGTCGGCTCGGTCCTGGACCGGATCAATTCCCTGCTCAATCAGCTCTTTTTTCTGCCGGGCCTTCTCCCTGGCCTGTGCCAGCGTGACATCAGGAAAAGCCCCCAGGCCGATATGACGGCGCATACCGCCCGCCATAGTCCTGAGAACCCAGGACTTGGCCCCGGAATCCTTGACATCCAGCATGAGGCCGTTTACACCTCCAACTGCATACCGGCCAGGACGGGTTAACCTCCTGACTTCTACTGCGGATTTTTCCCTGACTTTCTTTGGCATGTTGAGCCCTCCATCTGTTGCACCATAAATAAGATAATTAATGGTTACAACATGCGACAAATTAAGTCAAGCTAAAGTGAATTTTTAATTAAAAGGCAGGAATTTTAAGCGTTTAAATGGCAGGAAGTGTCTGACTGTTACAGTCCAGAGGTGGACTCTCCCTCCGCCAACACAAAGCAACCCGCTTCAGGCGGGTTTTTTGTTTCATGAACAGACGATTCCCAAAAGCCCTGCAGGGAATTTCGATTCAGAGCTTTTACCGCGCGTAGCGATCAATCTTGGCTCTTCCACGTATGCTGTGGAATTGTTATGGTATTCTTAACTGGATATAAAACCACACGTTGCGTCGAGGAGCCTCAATCTTTTGGATTCGTCAGGCTTATCCACCAGCTCTTTTAGAGGAACATTCAACATGTCCTGGAAAGAACTGCTAGACTTTGACCGAAAAAATATCTGGCATCCCTATACATCTTTAATAGATCCTCTGCCTGTATATCCGGTAAGCTCTGCCCGGGGTGTACGCATCAGGCTTGCCCACGGCCGGGAGTTGATAGACGGGATGTCTTCCTGGTGGTCGGCAATCCATGGATATAACCATCCCGTGCTCAACCAGGCATTAAAAGAGCAGGCGGAGAGTACAGCCCATGTCATGTTCGGCGGGCTTACCCATAAACCCGCCATAGAACTGGCCAGGCTGCTTACAGAGATTGCCCCTGCCGGGCTGGAAAAGGTTTTTTTCTGTGATTCAGGATCAGTATCAGTGGAAGTGGCGTTGAAAATGGCTCTGCAGTACTGGCAGGCTTTGGGACGGTCTTCCAAGAACAGGTTCTTGAGCCTGAGGAGCGGCTATCATGGGGACACCTTCGGAGCCATGTCAGTGTGCGATCCTGTGACCGGGATGCACAGTCTCTTTTCCGGCTTTCTGGGCAGAAATATTTTTGCTCCGGCCCCGGCATGCCCGTTTGAAGGGGATTGCGGATCAGAAGATATCCAGGACCTGGAAAGGCTTATGCAGGAATATCACCAGGAGCTTGCGGCATTCATACTGGAGCCCGTGGTTCAGGGTGCCGGGGGGATGCGCATGTACTCCCCCGCATATCTGGCTCAGGCACGCGAACTGTGCCGCAGATATGATGTACTGCTCATCGCGGATGAGATAGCCACGGGTTTCGGTCGTACAGGAAGACTTTTCGCTTGCGGGCATGCCGGCATATCACCGGACATTCTCTGTCTGGGCAAGGCCCTGACCGGGGGATACATGAGCCTGGCCGCAACCCTGTGTACTGCTGAAGTAGCCGGCACCATCTGCAGTGGAGAGCCCGGGGTATTCATGCACGGTCCCACTTTTATGGCCAACCCGCTGGCCTGCAGCGTGGCTCAGGCCAGTGTCAGGCTGCTCCTGGACTCGGGATGGGAGCAAAAGATCTCAGGGATCCAGGATCAGCTGCGAACTGAGCTCAGTCCTGCCATGGACATGGCTGCAGTACGTCAGGTGCGGGTCCTGGGGGCCATAGGTGTCCTGGAAATGAAAGACAAGGTCCAGGCGGGACCATTGCAGGAGATGTTTGTCCGGGATGGGGTCTGGATCAGGCCCTTTTTGAATCTCATCTACATCATGCCCCCTTATGTTATTCAGCCTGATGACCTCGGCCGTTTGACTTCTGCCATGCTCAGGGCTGCAAAATATTTTTAGTTCTTGACTACTAAAGGACACACACGGTATTTTAAAAAAACAATGCAAAGGCAGCCGGACACGGCCGGCATGGTTGTCAAACAACAAAGCAAGAGGTTTAGCAGTGGAAAAGAAAAGCTGGATCAACAAGCTGGACGAGATGGAGGGCGATGAGCCCCGGAAGACCAGGAATCCAAAGCGCAGACAATTTGATTTCAAACTTCCTCCGGAGCATCTTTATCCCTATATTGCCGCAGGCGTAGGGGCATTCCTGCTTATCCTTCTGGTGATAGTTTTTACCCGCGGAGGTGATGAAACGGTTCCTGGCCAGGATTTAACAGAGGTCTCCTCCAGACTGGAAGCCCTGGAAGAGCGTATCCAGCGTTTTGAAGACCGGGAGGAGGAACGACAGAAGGCATTTGCCGAGTTTTTGGATTCTTCCCAGGACGTTACCCGGGAACTGGAAATGCACAGGGAAAATATTGACGATATGCGCCAGAAGCTGGCAGCCCTGGAAGGGAAAACCAGGCAGCAGGAGC
Source organism: Desulfonatronospira sp. (assembly GCA_003551155.1). GTDB lineage: Bacteria > Desulfobacterota > Desulfovibrionia > Desulfovibrionales > Desulfonatronovibrionaceae > Desulfonatronospira. The sequence goes on along the minus strand of PUMA01000193.1, from coordinate 4,960 downwards.
CCAGGACCGTGACCGCTGCTCCTGTCAGGGAGCAAAGACCGGCAGCAGAGGAAAATGGCAAAGTTTACCATGAGGTCCAGCCTGGAGAAAACCTGTTTCGCATAGGTCTCAAGTATGAAGTGTCCGTGGACAGAATAAGAAGCCTCAACAACCTGGACCCCAACGATTCCATCTATCCGGGACAGAATCTTCTGATCAGAGAATAAGGACTGGCTTCGGCTTTGAAATTTCCCGGGTGCTTCTTTGTTACCGGCACAGATACTGGTGTGGGCAAGACTGTTGTTTGCGCGCTTCTGGCTGCGGGTCTTGGCGCCTCCTATTGGAAGCCGGTCCAGAGCGGAGCTGTCCATGGTCTTGACAGTTCCCTGGTGGCAGAGTGGGCCGGCCTGGAGCCTCGACGCATCCTTCCGGAATCTTATATACTCAACGACCCCCTGTCCCCTCACCTGGCAGCTGAGCGCCAGGGAGTGCACATCCGCCCGGAAAACATAACTGTTCCATCTGTCCGGGAAATTCTGATCATCGAAGGTGCTGGAGGGATAATGGTCCCTTTAAACCAGGACCTGCTCATCCTGGACTGGGTGAAAAGCCTGGCAGTTCCTGTGTTGATCGTTGCGCCCAACAGGCTGGGTGTAATCAACCATACCCTCATGACCATAAGTGTTTTGCGTCACGCAGAAATATCTGTCATGGGAGTAATTTTAAATAACGGGATCAATAACGATCACCTGCGTTCCATTGAGCATTTCGGCCGGGTCCGGGTTCTGGCCCAGGTGGACCATTTTCACCAGCTTTCCAGGCACTCGTTGCAGGCCAGATTCGTCGAGTGTTTCGGGTAAGTCATGCAGTATTTTCTGGACCTGGCCAAAAGAGTCCTGGATGGACACAGTCCCTCGCCTGCCGAGCAGAAACGTCTCGCTGACCTTCCCTGTTCACAGATCTCCAGGCTTTTCCCAGGCTCCGCAGTTTTGCGCCGTAATTTTTCCGGCTCAACCATAAGCGTGTGCTCCATCACCAATGCCAAGTCAGGCAGATGTTCCGAGGACTGTGCATTTTGCGCCCAGTCCGCACGTTATCTTTCCAGAACTGAATCCTATCCGCTCAAAGATCCCCTGGAACTTGCGGATATGGGTAAAAGAAACGCGGCCATGGGAGTGGAAAGGTTTTCCGTGGTCACTTCAGGCAGGGGTCTCAGCCCGGATGAGGTGCAAAATGTGGCCACTGCAGTTCAAGACATGGCTGCAAGAGGAGTCCATGCCTGCGCATCCCTGGGAGTCCTGGCAAAAGAGCAGCTGGACCTGCTTAAAAAGGCCGGCCTTAAAAGGTATCACCACAATCTGGAGACAGCACCTGGTTTTTTCTCCAGGATCTGCACCACCCATGATTTTTCACTGCGTGTCCATACTGTCAGGGCGGCCAGGGAGGCCGGACTTTCAGTCTGCAGCGGAGCCGTGTTCGGGCTGGGCGAAAGCGACGCACATGTGCTGGAGCTGGCCCTGGTATTAAAGGAGCTGGATGTGGATGCCGTGCCTGTCAATTTTCTGGTGCCTGTTACGGGCACCCCTCTGGAGAATGCAAATTACCTCTCTCCTTACAGATGTCTGAAGATCATTGCCATTTTGCGCTACATGCTGCCCCATAAAGAAATCATTGTCTGCGGGGGGCGTATGGAAAACCTGGGGGTTTTTCATCCTCTGATCTTCCTGGCCGGTGCCAGTGGAGTCATGACCGGCAATTATCTCACCCGCAGCGGCAGGAGCATTAAGGAGGATCTGCAGCTCATAAAAGATCTGGGCCTTGTTCCCGAATAGTAATGCTGTTTAAAGATCCAGCCACAGGTTTGCCGGTGGGAATGAACAGCTGAATCAGTCCGCCCCGCCTCTGCTCTGCCTGGGTCATTGCAGGCTCCTGCGGCAGGAGGAGGGTTATATCTTTTTCCCCCACAGGTAGAGAACCCGGTAGTCTACGGGTATGAGTCCTCTCTGACCGTATATTTCCATGTACATTCTGCAGAAACGGTCGTATCTCTTTTTCCCGAAACCTGGTTTCTCTCCGGTATATCTGGCCCCGGTACGCCTGTGGCTGAAAAGAAATTCGGGAACCGAAGCAAAGTATCTGGTATATTCTCTGGCTTGGGCCTTTAATTCAATCTTCTGCCCGGATAATATGTCCACGCATTCCCGGTCCCGGGGCATGGGCAAAACCGAGCCGAAACCGGAAGCAGAACTGATGTGTGCCATCTGCCTGAAAGTACCGGATACGAACAGGGCCCAGGAAAATCTCCCGCCAGGAGCCAGCACCTCAAGGTCTTCCAGCAGAGCCTGAGGACCCCGCGAATACCACTGCATGGCCGAGGAGCTGACCAGAAGATCAAAAACACGGCTCTTGAAGGGAGGATATTCTCCGTCTCCCTGCAGCATAAAGGTTTTTTCCAGGGGCAGAACCTGAAGCATGGGCCGGGAAAGATCCATGGCCACATAAAGGTCGGACTGGATCCTGCTCAGGCATTCCCGGGTCAGAAGGCCCCCCCCTGCGCCTATCTCCAGAACCCTGGGATATTTGCCCCGGGGGATCCTGGCTGCGCATTCACGGGCTGTTTCCTTCTGGATCAGGGCTTCACCGTGATAGGTGGAAGATGCCCGGTCAAATGATTTTTGAACCTGTCTGCTCATGTACTATTTCAGCTATTACATCCAGGGAAACAAAGTGTCCGCTCTCCAGGGAAGCATGGCGGCTGAACCCGGAAATTTCCAGAACTTCAGCCACGGCCTTACCGGGCACAACCAGGTCGTTTTGGCCGTGGATCAGAATGGACACACAGCCGCGGGGCAGTTTCCGGGGCGTAGCCTTGGAATGTATCAGAAACTTAAGCCCCTGTTCAAGGGCAGGAACATCCGCCAGGGGAATAAGCGGCTTGTCTCTGATTCCACATGTGCGCCAGAACCAGCGCACAGTGGAAAAAGGATTTTTCGTCATGCCGGTGAGCATGGTCTGAACTTCTGCGGCGGGAGTATGTCGGGTAAAATCAAGAAAGGGGGCTATGAGGAACAAATGCCTGGAATTGATTTTTTCAGCTGTTTTCAGGCATAGATGAGCTCCCAGGGACCAGGCTATTACCATGTCCCAGGCTTTGTCACTCAGGCAGCGCCGGATTGATTGCAGATCGTGGGAAACAAAGGGATGGATAAACAAAGCCTTGCGTTCAAGTCCCGGGAAGAGAGCAGGATATCCAGCCCATCCGGAAACAAAAAGAATCCTGCCTGCAGAGGGTCCTGAATACGGTGAGCCCAAAAACTCAAAGGCCTGTTTAATTGTTGCCGGAATGGACGTTGCTGTCCAGGAAATTCACCAGGGTTTTAACCACTTCAGAACAAAGAGGAGAAAGGTTGTCCGCAAGCCCGATACCCTGCTGCAAAGCTACGGTCCCGGGCATTTCTCCTCCTGTAGCCAGGTTGCGGTGTTCATATTCTGAAGAGTTAAGGGGAGCGGCCAGGGCAAAGATATATAGGATGGCAACAAAAAAGATTTTTTTCATGGCAATAAAATTCAGGCAGTTAAATATGATAAAACTCTGATACACTTAGCTTCCCGATTAAAAAAAATCAAGGTTTTTTTCAAATTTTTTCGGCACAGCAGGAAATTTATTCAGCAAAAAAACTGCGCCCGGGCAGAAACGGGGTCCTCCAGGCCGGACTCCTGGCCAGCTTTCTCATGGAAAAAACCATGTATCACAGCAAATTTCAGAAATCATTTTTTATGGATTTTTGGTCTTGAATGCTCTAAAAGCCCTCCATGTCCATTCCGGAAGATTATAATTTAAATAACTACCAGTACGAACTTGATCCGGAAAGGATCGCTTTCAGGCCTGCCCCACAAAGAACCGGTTCCAGACTTTTGATCCTGGACAGGAAAAGCAGGAACACGTCAGAGGATGTGTTTGCCGGCATTGCAGCTCATCTGGAGCCGGGTTCCCTTCTGGTGGCCAATAATTCCAGGGTCCTGCCGGCCAGACTGCTCGGGCGCAAGGAGACTTCCGGCAGCGTGGAATTTCTGCTGTTGACTCCCCTGCCCCTGATAAAGCCTCATTTTAACGGCAGCATTTATACTGCCCGGGTAGAGTGCCTGCTCAAGGCATCCAGAAGACCCAGGCCGGGAACCTGGATTGATTTCGGGGGAGGGGTCCGGTTCAGGGTGCTTGAAAATCTGTCCATGGGCAAATCTGTGGGAGAGCTTAGCTGGTATGGAGATCTGGCCGGTTTTTTTGTTCGTCACGGCCATGTGCCCCTGCCTCCGTACATCAAAAGAGAGGATGGGCCTGAGGATTTTGAGCGCTACCAGACGGTTTACGCTTCTGTTGACAAGCAGGGTTCTGTGGCTGCGCCAACTGCAGGGCTGCATTTCACCTCGGGGCTAAAGAGCCGGCTGCAGCAAAACGGTTTTGACTGGACCGAGGTCTGTCTGTATGTGGGTTATGGAACCTTCAGCCCGGTCAAGAGCAGGGACGTGCGCAAACATGCGATGCACCCTGAATACATCCAGGTGGAGCCGCAGGCAGCCGAGAAAATCAACCGGGCCAGGCAACAGGGCCGCAAGGTGTTGGCCGTTGGAACCACGTCTGTGCGCACCCTTGAAAGCGTCTACAGATCAGAGGGGAAAATCCAAAGTTTTCAGGGCTGGACCGATCTTTTCATCTGCCCGGGTTTCAGGTTTGAAGTGGTTGATCAATTGATAACCAATTTTCATTTGCCTGGATCATCGCTTTTGCTTATGGTTTCAGCTCTGGCAGGAAGGGAAAGGATCATGGCCGCTTATGAGGAAGCCCAAAAAAGGGGGTTTCGATTTTATTCCTACGGTGATGCCATGCTCATCAAATAGTCTCGCCCGAGTGTGCATTGGTCTTTTTAAGGCTTGGCCGGAAGAATTTACGCGTTGCTGCTTTTTGCATACATCTGCCAATTAT
>PUMA01000019.1 GCA_003551155.1 Desulfonatronospira sp. | reverse complement strand
GGTTAGAACCCCAATACTCTCCTGCCGTCTGAACCCCGTTCTTTTCAGCGTGCAAACCGCAGTCACTGTTCTCTTTATGCTTTTTCAAATGTTTTCAGGGTCAAGCCTGAAAACCTCTTTTTCCCCCATGTTCCAGCCGCCCTGGAAAAACAGCTTAGTAATGAGCGGATCTTTCAGGAGTAAATTTTATTATACCGGATTTGAATCAGCCAGACCTTGCCACTGGCTGAACCGGGTTTTATGAAAGATTATGTTTAAGAAAATAAAACTTCTGATCCTGGCCGCATTTTTTTCCACTCTTATTCCAAGCTTGAGTTTGCAGGCTTCTGAAACTGATCATTTTCATTACGACCTGCAAGTGGAGCTTTTTCCTGAAGAACATAAACTGAAGGGCAAGGCCCGGATCACCATGCCCGAAACAGAACATAAGACGCGTTTTTTCCTGGCCCCTACAGTTCGAGTTGACCAAGTGAGCCTGGAAGGCAGGGAAATTGAGCACAGTTTTTCCAATGGAATACTGGAAGTCATACTCCCTCAGGAAACAGATGATGCCCAAGCAACCCTGCACATATCCTACCAGGCTCGTTTTGACAATGAGGCCCCGCACCGGCCCATGCATACCGAGGATCCCACCCACGGCGTGTCCGCTGTCATAAAAAAGGAGGGCACCTTCCTTTCAGGGCGCAGCGGCTGGTATCCCGACCAGGGGCACGGAGCAGCCACATGGAGGCTGAGCATCACTGCCCCGCCCGGATACCTGGCTGTGACGGCCGGCAGCCTTGCCGGGCATGCAACAACCCCTGAATACAGTCTCTCTGTATGGATAGTGAATCAACCCCTTCCCAGTCTTACGGTTTCTGCAGGTCCATATGAGGTCAGCTCGGACCTGGAGAGGGACATTCCTGTTTATGCGTACTTCTATCCTGAAAGCAGGGACCTGGCCCGGGACTATATTCAGGCCGCAAGGAGGCATCTGGATTTTTACCAGGACCTGCTGGGTCCTTATCCCTTTGAAAAATTTGCAGTGGTGGAAAACTTTTTTCCCACGGGTTACGGCTTTCCTTCGTGGACCCTCCTTGGAAGCGCCGTGATCCGCCTGCCTTTTATCATGGAGACCAGCCTGCCCCACGAAATCGCTCACTCATGGTGGGGAAACGGAGTTCGTGTGGACTACAGCCAGGGCAACTGGTCCGAGGCCATTACCACCTACGTGGCTGATTACCTGCTCCAGGAACGCAGTTCAGAAGAAGCAGCCCGCGATTACCGCCTCAGGACCCTGCGCGGCTATTCCTCCCTGGTTACTGCTGAAAAAGATTTTCCCCTGAGCGGCTTCATAAGCCGCCACAACCCTGAAAGCCAGGCCATAGGCTACGGCAAGGGAGCCATGGTCTTTCACATGCTGCGCCGGAAGGTGGGCGATGAGATATTCTGGGACGCACTGCGCCTGATGATCCGGGAGAACATGTTCCAGGAGGCCGGCTGGGACGACTTTGAAGAGACCTTTTCAGACCTGGCCGACAAGGATCTGCGGACTTTTTTTGAGCAATGGGTACAAAAACCGGGAGGCCCCCTGCTTGCCCTGCATGATGTCCAGCTCACCGGCCGGGAGAATGACTGGACAGTCAAAGGAAAAATCATACAGGAAGAGCCTTATTTTGACATCAGGCTGCACATTCATCTTGAAACAGAAGGACAGCCGAAAAAAGTCGAATTAAACCTGGATGGTTCTGAAAAGTCTTTTGAACTGAAGACCGCTTCCAGACCCCTGCGCCTGCGGGCTGATCCTGATGCACACGTTTTCCGTCGGCTTCATCCCGGAGAAATCCCGGCTACTGTAGAACGCATACGCGGCTCTGAATCCCTGATTGCGGTAGCTGCAAGCAGTCTGTCCCAGAAAGAAGCCCGGGCCGCGCAAGTGCTTTTGCAGGCCCTGAACCGGGAGAACATCCCGTTGATCAGCGAGGAGGATACGACTGAAAAAAAACTGCAGAACAGGGATGTCTTGTTCCTGGGCCTGCCCCGGGATTATGCTGATCCTCTTTTTGATCAGACTGATGGAACAGAGCTTTGGTCCAGCCTTGGCTTCACTGACGGGGGACAATTGAGCAGTCCGGACTCGGCCCTTTTTGCCGCGGTCAACCCACCTGGAGATCCTGAAACCACGTGGGCATACTTTGTTTCATCCTCGCCGGAAGCTGCCAGGGATGCAGCCCGCAGGATTCCCCATTACGGACGTTACAGTTATCTCCTGTTTGCAGGCGGGGAAGTCAGGATAAGGGAAACCCGGGACCCTGAGCAGCTCCCCCTGGAGCATGTTTTTGTCAACTGACGGCATACGGTATTACTCAGTCAGGGCTCATTCAGAAAGGTCATCAAGATATAATGTTGGCAAAGCAAATCTTATGAGATAAACTGTAAATACAGGTCATGGTCTGCTCCCTTTTCAGGTTGTGGGGACAATATGAGACCGGGGGTGCCATGGCCTGTTCATCCACCAAGGCTTTTGCATCCAGGCACCGATTCAAAAACATGAAAACCTGCACGCGACAGGGCTGAACTTCAACTTTTCCGGCCTCAACTGACTAACGGACGTGCCCTTGCAGAACAGGCAAAGCCAGTACACCTCATCAATCATTGTTCCTGTTTACCGGGAACAAGAGACAATCAATCCTTTTATCCGCCGTCTGACCCGGACCTTTCCCCTGGAAAAGCACCAGATAATAGTTGTTGACGGCAGTCGGAATCAGGAAACCCTGGCTGCCCTGGATGTTCCCGGTGTGATGGGCATTGTCTCGGAAAGGGGACGGGGAAAGCAGATGAACGCCGGGGCGGCAAAGGCCCGGAGCGGAATCCTGCTTTTCATTCACGCTGACACCTTCCTTCCCGGCAATGCTCCAGGATTGATCCAGACCGCTTTCAATAACAGAAACCTGGTGGGAGGAGCATTTTCCCTGGGCATAGCCTCCAGCAAATGGTCCTTCAGACTCATTGAAGCAGCGGCCAATGTGCGCTCCTCCCTGACCCGCGTCCCTTACGGAGACCAGGCCATATTCATGCGCAGGGAATTTTTTGAGAAAATGGGAGGATTCAGGGAGATTCCCATAATGGAAGATTTGGAGTTCATGACCAGGATCAGAAAATCAGGGGGAAGAATCTCTATTCTGCGGGACAAGGCCATGACCTCTCCCAGGCGCTGGGAAAAAGAAGGGGCTGCAATGGGTACCCTCAGAAACTGGCTGATCCGTATCTTGTATCATTGCGGTGTTTCTCCCGAAAAACTATCCGGGATGTATAAATGACTTTTACAGGAGCACATGGCCAATAACATTTCATCGGGACTGCAGGAACCGGCGCAGAATCTACATCACCCGCATGCAGGAGCCTCCTTAGCCAGGCACTCCCATCGCCTTTGCCGACCACTGCCATACCTGCATGGCCGGGTCTGGATTTACCTGAGGCCCAAGCATCCGGTCCTGAGTTCGGGACAGAGCTGAAAAGGAGAAAGCATGGCCCACAACTTTGACTATGACCTGGCAATCATCGGCGGCGGGGCAGCAGGCCTTACAGCCGCCTCGGGAGCGGCCAGACTTGGGGCCAGAACTCTGCTCATTGAAAAGGAAGAAAGGCTTGGGGGAGACTGCCTGCATTACGGCTGCGTTCCCAGCAAGACTTTGATTCACACGGCCAAGGTCATGCATGCCGTGAAGAACTCGCAGAAATACGGTTTGCCTGAGATGAAACCCGGCGAGATTGACTTTTCCCTGGTCAGGCAAAGGATCATGCATGTTATTTCCACCATCCAGAAGCATGATTCACAGGAGCGTTTCTGCCAGCTGGGGGCAAAGGTAAAGTTCGGCACGGCCGGATTCGTGGATGAGCACAGCGTCCTGCTTGATAATCAAAGGGTCTCCGCTGCAAAATGGCTTATCGCCGCGGGTTCTTCTCCGGGTGTCCCGGCCATACCCGGACTGGATAACACCCCATACATCACCAACAAAGAATTATTCTATCTGGAAAGTCTTCCCGAATCCATGATCATCCTGGGCGGGGGATCTATTGCCGTGGAAATGGCCCAGGCCTTTACCAGGCTTGGCACTAAAGTATCAGTAATCCAGAGAAGTGGTCAGATTCTCTCCAGAGAAGACAGGGACGTGGCTGATGAACTCCTGGAAATCCTCAAGGGGGAAGGAGTTGATTTTTACCTTGGGGCCGGGGTTTCAGGAGTAAAGGACCAGGGAAGTCAAAAACAGGTTTTGATCAGGGAATCCTCTGGCACTGAAAAACAGTTGTCCGCTGAGTATATCCTGGTGGCCATGGGCAGGGCCCCCAACACAACGGGTCTTGATCTGGAAAAAGCCGGGGTTGAATTGGGTCCCAGGGGAATCCGGGTGGATGCCAGGCTGCGTACCTCCAGGAAACATATCTTTGCCGCCGGGGACATAACCGGTGATTATCAGTTCACCCACGCGGCCGGATATGAAGGCGGAATCGTCCTGGCCAACGCCGTGTTCCGTCTGCCCAGAAAAGCGGACTACACCTTAATGCCCAGGTGTACCTATACTGATCCGGAACTGGCCCGGGTGGGCATGAATGAGAAAGACGCCGCCGGGGCCGGCATTGACTTCTCTGTCTGGACCGAGGAATTTTCCGGAAATGACCGAAGCCTGGCCATGGGCAACACTGCCGGAAAGATCAAGATGATCCTGGATAACAAGGAAAAGATAATCGGAGTTCAGATCCTGGGCCCTGGCGCTGGAGAACTCATAAATGAATGGGTGGCGGTTCTTTGCGGCAAGGTCAAACTTTCCACCCTGGCATCGGCGGTTCATCCCTATCCCACCCTGGGCGAGATCAACAAGCGGGTTGCTGGATCGTACCTGGCCCCGAAAATATTCTCCGAGAAAATCAGAAAGGGACTCAGGTTTTTTTTCAGCCTAAAGGGGCGTGCCTGCGGGTAACCTTAACCTGAACTCAATACATGACCATGCCTGAAAACTGGCGCCCCAAAAATAAATCCATTAATGTTCGATGGTTGTGTTTATATTCAAAATCATTTTGTAATCTGGATTTGCGTGTTCCTGCAATAATGTAATTCCATCGAAAATGTTACCTCTTAAAATCTGAAAAAAAAATCATGCCGGATTCATCATTATGTCTCATAATCATGCTCAGGTATCCAAGTCCTGGAAAGGTGAAGACCAGGCTGTCCCTGGACCTGGGAGGGGAAAGATCAGCCCTGATTTATGCATGTTTCGTCTCCAGGCTTCTGGCCACCTGCCGAAGACTTGACATGGACATCCTTCCTTGCTGCCATCCGGATCACAAGCTCGAAGATTACCAGGCCTGGCTTGGAAAAAGCTATAGATACATGGTTCAAGCCAAGGGTGATCTCGGCCGGAAAATGGAGGACGCCTTTCATCAGGCCTTTGAGCTTGGTTACTTTAGGGTTGTGCTCACAGGCAGCGACCTGCCGCATCTGCCCCTGGATTATCTCCTTCAGGCCTTTGACAGGCTTAAGGACGTCCAGTGTGTCCTGGGTCCGGCCCGGGACGGAGGCTACTGCCTGGTGGGGATGAATAAAAACTCTTTTCGAGCCGAGATATTCAGAAACATTCCCTGGAGCACCGCCGGGGTCCTGGATCTTACCCTGGATGTCCTGAAAAAACTCAACATGAAAACCTTTATTCTGCCTGAGTTCTATGACATAGATACATTAAACGACCTGAAGGAACTTTTCCAGTCTCATGGCCTGAAAACTGATACCCCTGAAAGGCTTGACCTGGCCATTGAGGCCTATCTGCAGGATTGCCTGAAATTCCTGCGGTCATGACTTACCGGCAGCCACATGGGATTTATAAGCTTCATCCAGAACAACTCCGGCCTGGTCCTGGAGTACACCCTGAACCACATCTCCCTGGTCCTCACAGTACTTGTACTTTCCCTGGGACTGTGGATCATTACCGGATTGATCATAAGCAGGCATGACCGGCTGGCAGGGGCAGTCATCAGCCTGAGCAACATCCTTTTCTGCATCCCCAGCATCTCCCTTTTCGGCCTGTTCATGGCCGTTCCCGGCCTGGGACTGGGAAGAAATACAGCTGTCCTGGTCCTGGTCATCTACGCCATGATGCCCCTGGTGCGCAGTGTCTATCTGGGAGTGAAGTCTGTGGATTATTTTGTCATGGAAGCCGGAAAAGGCATGGGTATGACCCCGTCTCAGATACTTTTCCGGATCCAGATCCCCATGGCCTGGCCTACAGTTTTCGCAGGCATCCGGGTATCCGTGGTTCTCATCACCGGGATAGCCACCATGGCCACCTTTATCGGCGAAAAAACCCTGGGCCGGCTCATCCATCAGGGAATTACCAGGGGCAACGCGGACATGATCATTGCCGGAGCGGTTATTGTCTCCCTGATTGCCCTGCTTCTGGACTACATCATGGGCCGGATCGAGAAAAAAGTCATTTCCCCCGGTCTTCGGTACCGGACCAATGATTAGCTTTGCTTGAGCCATGATTACCCTGGACAGAATAAGCAAAACCTTTCCGGGCACTGACATCCCGGCCGTGGACCGGGTCAGTTTTCAGGTCAATGCTGGAAACATCTGCGTTTTTGTAGGGCCGTCAGGTTGCGGCAAGACCACCATCCTGCGCATGATAAACCGCCTGGAAGAGCCAAGCTCCGGACGGATAACGGTCAACGGGCAGGACATAATGAGCCTTGATCCGGCTGTCCTGCGCAGAACCATAGGTTACGTCATTCAGCAGATCGGTCTTCTTCCGCACAAGACCATTGAACAGAACGTGTCCCTGGTCCCTGAACTTCTCAACTGGCCGAAAAGTAAAATCAAGGCCAGGGTAACGGAGCTCCTGGTGCTGGTGGGACTGGATCCGGGTACGGTTGGACGAAAATACCCGCATCAGTTAAGCGGCGGTCAGTCCCAGAGGGTAGGCGTGGCCAGGGCCATGGCTGCTGATCCGCCCATCATGCTTATGGATGAACCCTTCGGAGCAGTGGATCCCATTGTCCGGATACATCTCCAGGATGAATTTCTCCGGCTGCAGCAGCATCTCAAAAAAACCATCTGCTTTGTGACCCATGACATAAATGAAGCCGTCAAGATGGGGGACTACCTGATAATCCTCAACATGGGACGGCTGATCCAGATGGGCACTCCCCTGGAGGTACTCACCGAACCGGCAGATGACTTTGTCCTGAACCTGCTGGGAGACGACCGGGGGGTCAAGATCCTGGATCTGACCAGGTGCGAAACCCTCATGGATCGAGACCGGAATTTTCCTTACAATCCGGACTCGTGTCTTATCCAGTCGGTTAAGCCGGTGAAGATCGCCCTGGAGCTCATGATGAAAAAAAATATTGACCAGGTCGGGGTGTGCAAAGGCGAAAGAATAGTCGGTGTACTGACCTGGAACAGTATAAAGGAACATATAAGCAGGGTAAGCAGGGACAGGCCATGAACTTTGACCTGGATATCTTCATGGACGCCCTGACCCAGAGGGCCCCGCAATATCTGGTGGAACACCTGCAGCTGGTGGTGATCCCTTTAAGCATTGCCGCGTTCATCGCCCTGTCCGCCGGGATCATTCTGACCCGTCCCGGCTTTCGCCATCTGGCGGACAGGGTCATGGTGCTTTTCAATGCCGGGCAGACAATCCCTCCCCTGGCAGTAATCGCCATCTTTTTCCCCTTTCTGGGCCTGGGATACGGCCCGGCCATCCTGGCCCTGACCATCTATGCCCTGCTGCCCATCTCCCGCAACACCATAGCTGCGGTCTCCGCCGTACCCAGGGAAGTCCTGGATGCCGCCAGAGGAATGGGCATGACTTCCTGGCAGGTGCTCTGCAGGGTGGAACTGCCTCTGAGCGTGCCCACCATCATGGCCGGGATAAGGACTTCGGCCGTATTGACCGTCAGTACAGCGGTCCTGGCCGCCCTGGTGGGCGGCAAAGGCATGGGGGCAATAATCTTTGCCGGAATCAATTTTTTCCGGCCGGAACTGGTTCTTGCAGGCACCATTTATATCGGAGCCATGGCAGTAGCTATGGAGAGAGTTATCGCATTTGTGGAATGGCTTATTTCCCCTGCTCATTTAAAGTAAACCCTGCTTCAGGCTGACAAAGGAGAAGTTATGAAAGTACTGAGTAAACTGATGGCAATTGTTCTTTTGGGCGTTTTTTTTATTTCCGGCTGCGGGGCAGACGAGACAGCCCGGGATGAAAAAAGGCTCAAGCTGGCCACATCGGCTGAATGGACCCAGCGCGCTGACGGACTGCCCAATTTTCAGCAGCATTACGGATTTGAGTTTCCGGAACTGGCCATTGTCGATCTCGGCCTGGCCTACCAGGCCGTGGGAACAGGCCTGGCCCATGTGGGGATCGGGGACGCCACCGAGGGCCGCATTGCCCAGTATGACCTGGTGGTTCTGGAAGACGACAGGCTGTTTTTTCCGGCCTATAACCCTGCTCCTCTGGTGCGGGGCGAGATACTGCAGACCTACCCTGAATTAAGAGAAATCCTTTACCAGCTGTCATCCGGGCTGGACCTGGAAACCCTGATCATGCTCAACAAAAAGGTTTCCCTGGAAGGCATGATGCCCCAGGAGGCAGCCAGGCAGTATCTTCTGGAGCAGGATCTCATCAGTGATGGCAGACCTGAAGCTGATCCGGACAAGGACAGGCCCGTTGTTCTCGGGGGCAAGACCTTTACCGAGGCCCTGACCCTGGGATATCTGACCAAGTATCTGCTGCAGGACCGGGGCTTCAGGGTTATTGACCAGATCGGGCTGGGCGAAGTGGCGGTTATAACCCCGGCTTTGTTCTCGGGTCAGATTGACCTCTACTGGGAATATACCGGCACCGGGCTGATGAACGTCATGAATTACGACCGGGTGGTTTCAGATCCCGAGGAGTGCTTTGAACTGGTCAAGCAGTGGTACAGGGAAAACCACGACGTGGTCTGGCTGGATTACGCACCGGCCAACAATACCTTTGTCCTGTTCACTTCCAGGGAACTGCATGAAGAACACGGCTGGACCGGGATATCCGACCTGGGCCAATACCTGGGGCAGTAACACCCCGCCGGGTTGAGCCGCCGGATATGACTCAAGGATTCACGGCGCTTAATTTGAGCCTGTGCTTTGGGCTAAAGTCTGATAGCCGGAAAAATTTTTGGCTCCTCGACGCAACGTGTGGATTTTATATACAGTTAAAAATTAAGAGCCTTATCCAGAATGCCGGCTCCGGGGTTTTGGCAAAAGCGGCTCAAACTGTCTGAAGCGAGCTAGGCGG
>PUMA01000108.1 GCA_003551155.1 Desulfonatronospira sp. | reverse complement strand
TAACAACTCCGCTTTGCTGGATAAAGCGGATCTGGCTGTCAAAGATGCTTTCGTTGTCACTGTCAAAGCCCACAATGAAGCCACCCATGACCAGCATGCCGTTCTGATGGATGGTCTGTACGGCCTGAACCATGTCGCAGACGGTATTCTGGTTCTTGCCGCACTCCTCCAGGCTGTCTTTGTTGGGGGTCTCCAGGCCCAGGAAAACCTTGTTGAAATTGGACTGGCGCATGAGATCCAGAAGTTCCTGGTCATCGGCCAGATCCACGCTGGCCTCTGTAAAAAGAACAAAGGGATATTTGTGTTCTGCCTGCCAGTCCCTGAGCCGGGCCAGCATTTTCTTGACCCTGCGCTTGTTGCCGATGAAATTGTCGTCAACTATGAATAGTGACCCCCGCCATCCAGCCCGGTACAGTGCCTCCACTTCACCTATCATCTGATCCGGGGATTTGGTTCTGGGCCGCCGTCCGTTCATGATTACAATATCGCAGAACTCGCACCTGTAGGGACATCCCCGGGAATACTGAATGGCCATGGAGGCATAGTTGCGCATGTCTATGAGGGACCAGTCAGGCACAGGGGTCTGGTCCAGGGAGGGACGTTCCTGGGAGCTGTATATATGCCGGGCACAACCATGTTCCAGATCCTGCAGGAACAGGGGCAGGGTCACTTCTGCTTCATTGAGGACCAGGTGATCCACTTCAGGATAGTTTTCAGGCTGAGCTGTGAATGCCGGTCCACCTGCAACCACGGGCCTGCCCAGTTGCCTGCTGCGGGTTA
Source organism: Desulfonatronospira sp. (assembly GCA_003551155.1). Taxonomy (GTDB): domain Bacteria; phylum Desulfobacterota; class Desulfovibrionia; order Desulfovibrionales; family Desulfonatronovibrionaceae; genus Desulfonatronospira. The sequence continues at coordinate 31,427 of PUMA01000108.1, read as the reverse complement.
TGACCTCCCTGGCGCTTCTGTCCTGGACAAGCATGGCACTGACCATGACCATATCCGCCCACTCGATGTCAGCATCGCTTAAGCTCTGAACGTTAAGGTCAACCACTTTTTTTTCCCAGTGACCTGGAAGCATGGACGCCACAGTCAGTAGACCGGTGGGAGGGTAGGCTGCTTTTTTGGAAATAAAGCGCAGAGCGTGCTTGAAACTCCAGAATGTATCCGGATATTGGGGATATACCATCAGCATGCGCATAGCTTGACCGCCTTGTGGTTGTTGTAAAGATAAACCTGACTTTTATAATTATGTATAACCATAAAACATGGCCACAATTAGTGCAACCCCTATTTCGGATTATTGAGAATACGCTGGGCTCAGATCCTTGAAATTGGGGATATACAGGCATACCGGCATTTGATATCTGCAGTTCTGTCTGCTCAACACGGCATCAAAAGGAGATCTAAGTGTATATAGTCACCGGCGGAGCTGGATTCATCGGCAGCGGCTTTGTATGGGAGCTTAACCGTATGGGGATGCGGGACATCATAATTGTTGACAACCTGAATTGCAGCGAAAAGTGGAAGAACCTGGTCAACCTCAGCTTCCAGGATTATGAGCACAAAGACACTTTTCTTGAAATCCTGGAAAAGGATAAATTTCCCGGGGTGGAGGCCGTGATCCACATGGGGGCCTGCTCTTCCACCACTGAAACAAATGCTGACTATCTTATCCGCAATAATCTGCGCTATTCCCAGAGGCTGGCCGCATACTGCCGCAAGAAGAGGGCAAGGTTTATCTATGCCAGCAGTGCAGCCACATTCGGAAACGGTCAGGCCGGATTCAGTGATGATCCGGAGCAGATTGAGCGTCTCAAGCCCATGAATATGTACGGCTACTCCAAGCACCTGTTTGATTTGTGGCTGCATAGACTGGGCTGGCTTGACCGCGCTGTGGGGCTTAAATTTTTCAATGTTTACGGCCCCAACGAATACCACAAGGGAGAAATGCAGAGCGTGGTCCGCAAGGCCTACTTCCAGATCCAGGAGACCGGCAAGGTAAAGCTCTTCAAGTCCTACCATCCGGATTATGCTCACGGCGAGCAGAAAAGGGATTTCATCTATCTCAAGGACTGCCTTAAGGTCATGGCCTGGCTCGTGGAACACAGTGAAGTGAACGGTATATTCAATCTTGGTTCTGGCCGGGCCGATTCCTGGAATAATCTGGTGGAGGCGGTTTTTGCTGCTCTGGATATGCAGCCCCGAATCGAATATATTGACATGCCCGAGGCAATCAGGTCCAAGTACCAGTATTATACCCGGGCCAGAATGGACAGGCTCTGCAGTACCGGCTGCCCGGTGAATTTTCATTCCCTCCGGCAGGGAGTGCAGGATTATGTGCAGAACCACCTGGCCCTTGAAGATCCTTATCTGGGATAGGCAAGCCAGACCCGGGGATCACCGAGCAGGAGCAGGGCATTCGCTCAGGGCTCCGTTTTTTCAGCAGAGCTGTCAGACATATTCAGGATCTATGGCTGCCTCGCCGTTGTGCAGGATAAGCTTGATGAACTGGACCGTGGTATTGTCTATGGGTACCAGGGGGAATTGTTTGCGGCAGAAGTCGCAATTGCCCATGGAGGGTTCTGTGGGGGCAAGCAGAGGCACATTGCGGCCGCAGAAGGGACACGGATAAAACATGACCAGTTCCATGCCCACCGGTTTTACCGGGGGGATGAATTTCTGCTCGGACATTAATTACTCCTTTTTGGCAAGCAGGCTTTTTCCCCCCATTTCAGAGGGTTGTGCAAGCGACCACAGCTCCAGGATGGTCGGTGCTATGTCTGCCAGGATGCCTGCTTCCCGCAGATCCCACAGTTCAGATACGCTGATGAGGCTGAAAGGCACTGGATTGCAGCTGTGGGCTGTTTTGGGGCTGCCGTCCTGGTCCAGCATGTCATCGGCATTTCCGTGGTCAGATGTTAAAAGCACAATGCCGTCCTGATCCAGAGCGGCCTGGACAATTCTACCCACGCACTGGTCAACTGTTTCACAGGCGAGGATGGCGGCCTGGATGTTTCCGGTATGACCGACCATGTCCAGGTTGGCCAGGTTGCATACATAAAGATCAAACTCCTGTTTTTCTACCTGACTGCAAAGTGTCTCAGTCACTTCCACAGCGCTCATTTCCGGTTTTTGATCATATGTGGAGATTTCCCGGGGGGAAGGGATCAGGGTGCGCTTTTCTCCGACAAAGGGTTCTTCCCGGCCGCCGTTGAAAAAATAGGTTACGTGAGCATACTTTTCTGTTTCGGCTATTCTCAGCTGGCTCAGGCCCTTTGCTGCCAGGACCTCTCCCAGGATGTTGTCCATTTTTTCAGGGGGGAAAAGGGCTGGCAGGCCAAAGGATTTATCGTATTCGGTCATGGTGGCTATGAAGAGCTCGGGGGTGTTGTTGCGCATAAACTCTGAAAAATTTTTCTCATACAGGGCCCGGGTCAGCTGCCTGGCCCTGTCAGCTCTGAAATTGAAAAAAATCACCCCGTCCCCGTCCTGCAGTGTGGCCCGGGGAGATCCATCTTCGCAGGTAACGACCATGGGTTTTATAAATTCGTCAGTGATGCCCTGCTCATAGGATTCCCGGATGGCCCTCACCGGGTCCTGTACCGGGCTTCCCCGGCCCAGGGCAAGAGCCTCGTAAGCCTCACTTGTACGTTCCCACCTTTTGTCCCGGTCCATGGCGTAGTACCGACCCATAACCGTTGCTATGACACCGGTTACGGTCTTATCCATGTGTTTTTGCAGCCTGTCCACGAAGTCAGCCCCAGATGTGGGCGATGTATCACGTCCGTCCATAAAGCAGTGCACGTAAACCCGGTTGACTTTTTTCCGGCTCAGTATATCCAGCAGGCCGTGCAGGTGCTCCTGCAGACTGTGCACTCCTCCGTCCGATACCAGCCCCATGAGATGCAGGCTGCAGTCCGGCCGGATATTTTTCAGGATTTCGTTGAAAACCGGGTTGTCTTCCATGCTACCCTGGTCCAGGGCCAGGCTGATGCGCAGGATGTCCTGGTAAACAACGCGACCGGCCCCGATATTAAGGTGTCCCACCTCGGAGTTGCCCATCTGGCCTTCAGGCAGACCCACGTGAGGTCCAAAGCATTTCAGGGCAGACCTGGGATATCCGGCCTCGATGCGGTCCAGAACCGGAGTACGTGCCTGGGAGACTGCGTTGCCCGGCCCGGGAGGGGCTATTCCCCACCCGTCAAGAATAAGCAGAACAATGGGTTTATGTCTTGATTCAGACATTTCCCTGCTCCGGAAGCTGCAGATCCATCTGGCCCCCTCTGCTCCAGAAGCCTTCAAGATTGTAAAATCGCCTGGCTTCGTCCAGGAATATGTGAACCAGAACATCGTTCAAGTCCAGCAGTATCCATTCTCCTTGTTGATATCCCTCCATTCCCAGGAAGTCCCAGTGTCTTGAGTATACCATTTCCAGCAGATGGTCAGCCAGGGACCTGGCGTGGCGTTCTCCCTCAGCCGTGGCTATGAGCAGGCCTTCAAAAGCGCTGTTGTAAATGCTCACATCCAGGGCGTGGATATCCCGGGCTTTTTTATCATGCAGGAGGTTCGCCAATTGTATTATCTTTTGAGCCAGGTCAGAAGGGTCTTTTTTTTCAAGGGGGGGCATGTGTATTTTTGTTCCTCCAGGCAATAAAAAGTTGTAGATAGATAAAATCAAACAGCATGCACCGGCTTATTCTGTGCCTGATCATCAGCTCAACTTGGCCTCGGGCATTTCCAGGATCTGCCTGGCAAGTTCACAGTCTTTACGGATCTGGGCCCTGAGTTCATCCAGGCCTGAGAACTTGATTTCCGAACGCAGGCGCTGAATAAAATGGACTTTGACTGGCTGATCGTAAATATTCCGGTCAAAGTCAAAGATATGCACTTCAACTGAAAGATAATCATTACCAAAGGTGGGGCTGTATCCTATATTGGCCACTGCAGCATGAATTTTTCCCTGAACCTCGGTCCATACCGCGTATACTCCGGTCCTGGGAAAAAGTTCATCCTGAAGCAGGATGTTGGCCGTAGGAAAGCCAAGGAGAGCGCCGCCTCTCCTGCGTCCGGTAATGACCCGGCCTTCGACCCGGTAAAACCGGCCCAGCAGGGGCTTGACTTCCCAGACACGGCCGCTTTTCAGCAGGTCCCTGATGCGGGTGGAGCTGACAATGGCCCCGTCAACCATTACCGGGAGAAACTGATCTACGCTGAATCCATATTTGGGGCCGAGCTGCTGCAGCAGATGGAAATTACCCTTGCGGTTCCTGCCGAAAACATAGTCATATCCGACTATAAGTTCTCTGAGCCTGAGTTTGTTCACAAGGAATTCCCGCACAAAATCCTCGGGTTCCATGGCGGCAATTTCCCGGTTGAACTGCATGCACAGGACATAGTCCACACCCAGGTCAGAAATGAGTTCAAGCTTCTGCTTGTTCAGGGTGATGAACAGCGGATTTTTTTTTCCCATCAGCACCATGAGAGGATGGGGGTCAAAAGTAATCACAATGCTCGCAAGGCCCATAATCCGGGCTCTTTTCTTGACCTGGGTTATGAGATGCTGATGTCCCACATGCACTCCGTCAAAATTGCCCAGGGTCAGGGCGCTGCCCTGTACCTGTTTTGCCAGTATATCTATATCGTAAACAATCATCTTTGCAGTATGGTCCTGATTACGGGTTGGGAAACAAAAGAACACTGTTAACCTAAACCTGCTTCTTGTTCAAGTCCCTGCGTCAACCCCCTGAGTTTTTCCGCTGGAGGATGCGAATTTGAAGGTAGGTAAAATTGCCTTCTGAGGCAAATAAAAAGGTCTTGTCAAAAGAAAAGGAAGAAATTATATTGCTGGTACAACAAGCCGAAGTGGTGGAATTGGTAGACACGCTAGGTTCAGGGTCTAGTGGGGATAACCCCGTGGGAGTTCGAGTCTCCCCTTCGGCACCATCTTGAACAGACAGGCTTCATTCCTTTGGGATGAAGCTTTTTTATGGTCCCTGTACAGGCAGGCGCTCTCCCAGGGTAATTCCTGAAGGGCTGACCACGGTCCCGTAGGCCAGGACCTTTAGGCCCCGGCGCATTGCTGCAAGGAAAAGATGGGTAAACACAGGGTCGATGAAATCAGCCGGACCGAAGCATGAACAGTCGGGTCTCTGGACCAGATAGAAACAGGCGACATTATATCCGGCACCGGCCAGACGCATGAGCTCCTCCATGTGCCTGGCTGCTCTTGTGCTTACAGCATCAGGAAAGTAGCCTTTATTTCCCTCCACCAAAGTTACGTTCTTGGCCTCTACCCACATGCGCCCCTTTCTGCCCTCCAGCAGGGCATCAAGCCGGCTCTTTCCTGTTCTGGCCTCAGGGATGAAGTTTTCATAATCCGCAAATTCCTCTATGAGTCTGTTTTTCCAGGCCAGCCTCAGCATTCTGCTGGGCACGCTGGTATTCACCCCTGTCCAGAATCCGTGGGTGCGGACCAGTTCCAGGGTATATGGCAGTTTTCTACGGGGGCTCCGGGCAGGAGACAGGACCAGAGAGCTTCCAGGCCTCAAAAGGCCCAGCATGGACCCTGAATTGTTGGTATGAGCTGAAATCAGGGCCTCATCCTTTAAGGCACGGATAATAAACCTTTTTTCCCTGAATTGAAAAACTGCCCGAATACAGTCTTCAGGCAGAGAGATGGTTCTTTTTTCAGGAGCTGCGGTCATGGTTTTTTTCGCTTCCGGGTCTGGCAGAGGATGAATTACCTGGATTCGAGGGCTGTCTGAAAAAAGCTTACCCGGAAAAGCCCTGAAAATAAAGAACGGCAATTTGAAGGCCCATGCATGTTGACTTTATATTGCGATTTTGACAGCAGATCAATATGGTACAGGATTTACATTACCCCGCGGGGATCCTGGGAATACAAAGCCGCATTTCAAGAAATCCGGTGGATGAACCAGACGGTAAGGACTGTCAGGTCTGTTCAGGATTTGCATGGGGGCATGTTTCCAGGCATTTTTAAAGGACTTTTTTGGCTCTTCGACGTTTGCTGTGGATTAGTATAGCATTCTGGATAAAGCTCTTTCTTTTGACTGTATGTAAAATCCACACGTTGCGTAGAGAAACCACTTTTTTTCAATCAGGACAGAACAGCGGAGGAAAACATGGACAGACAACCTGTGGTGTCCGGACAGTTTTATCCGGGCTCAGCAAATATTCTGGACCGCCAGGTAGAGGAACTGCTGCAGGGCGAGCCTGCAATGACCAGGACTCTTCTGGCCATGGTCCCGCACGCGGGATATGTATATTCAGGCAGTGTGGCAGGCAGGGTTCTGGCCCGGTCAAGCCTGGCTGAAAAACTCATCCTTCTGGGGCCCAATCATACCGGCATGGGACAGAGAATCGCTGTATGGGGTGACGGTGTATGGCATATACCGGGCTCAGACATAATCGTAAATGAGTCCACAGCATCACTGGTTGGACAGTTACCCGGTTTTTCCCTGGATTATCAGGCCCACCTGGCAGAGCATTCCCTTGAGGTGCTGTTGCCTTTCCTGATCAGAATAAAGCCTGGGTGCAGCATAGTGCCCATAGCAGTAGCCGAGCCCGATGTCCAAAAACTCATCAGGGCTGGTGAAGATCTGGCCCGAACCATTAAAGAGCTGGACCTGGACGTATCTTTGGTCGTCAGCACCGACATGAGTCATTTCATACCTGAAGAGCAGGCCAGAAGGCTGGACAGGCTGGCCATAGACAGGATTCTGGACCTGGATGCGCCTGGCCTGCATCAGGTGGTCACTCAGAACAGGATATCCATGTGCGGGGTGATGCCCATGACCATGGGACTGGCCTGTGTAGGGGCTCTGGGAGCCAGAAGCACGGAGCTTGTGGATTATACAACTTCCGGAGACGCTGCAGGAGATTATTCCAGGGTGGTGGGTTACGCAGGGGTGATCATCAGCTGACAAGCATGGCTGTGCTTCCTGACGGCATTAGAGCATTGGCCGGGACAATAAAAAGCTTAATCCAGGCCCCATGCTCTAAGGCCGACCTCTTTGTTCTGTGCTCCCCTCCCAGATGCTATTCCTTGCCGAACCACTGCAGGGCAATGGCCGGTCCGAAGTAAATGGCCTGGTCCTCGAGCTCCTCCTCTATTCTGAGCAGTTGATTGTATTTGGCCAAACGGTCGCTGCGGCTGGCAGAGCCGGTCTTGATCTGTCCTGCATTAACAGCAACGGCCAGGTCAGCGATAAAGGAATCCTCAGTCTCGCCTGAGCGATGAGAGATTACCGTGGAATAGGCTGCGGACTTGGCCATTTCAATGGTGTCCAGAGTCTCGGTCAAGGTCCCGATCTGGTTGAGCTTGATCAGAATGGAGTTGCCCACTCCAGTGGTGATGCCTTCGGCCAGGATGGAGGGATTGGTGACAAAAATATCGTCACCCACTATCTGAAGCTGGTCTTCTGTCAGGGAAGTGAATTTTCTCCATCCCTCCCAGTCGCTTTCAGCCAGGCCGTCTTCAATGCTGATCAGAGGGAATTTGCCTGCCAGATCACGGTAGTAATCGATCAGTTCGTCCACTGAAAGTACCAGGTTTTCTCCCTTCAGGTGGTATTTGCCTTCCAGGTAGAACTCAGAGGCTGCTGCATCAATGGCCAGGGCAATCTCTGTGCCGGGCTGATAGCCGGATTCTTCAACAGCCCTGATCAGGTATTCAAATGCCTGGGCATTGCTTTTCAGGTTGGGGGCGAAGCCTCCTTCGTCCCCCACAGTGGTGGACAGTCCGTCTTGGGACAGCAGCTTTTTCAGAGTGTGAAACGTTTCCGTACCCATGCGCAGGGCATCTGAAAAGGTGCTGGCGCCAAGAGGCATTATCATGAATTCCTGAATGTCCAGGTTGTTGGGGGCGTGGGCTCCGCCGTTAATGATATTCATCTGAGGGACCGGCAAAACCTTTGAGTTTACCCCTCCGATATACTGATACAGGGGCAGTCCGGGGTAGGTGGCCGCAGCCCTGGCTACAGCCAGGGATACCCCGAGAATGGCATTGGCCCCCAGCTTGGACTTGTTGTCGGTTCCGTCCAGATCGATCATGAATTCGTCGATCTCCACCTGACGCAGGACATCCATGCCTATCAGGTCTCCGGCAATGTCCTCGGTGACATGTTTGATCGCCAGGGAAACTCCCTTTCCTCCGTAGGCCTTTTCCTGGTCCCGCAGTTCCAGGGCTTCGCGGGAGCCTGTAGAGGCGCCGGAAGGCACTGCAGCCCGTCCAACAATCCCGGATTCCAGCACAACTTCCACTTCAATGGTCGGGTTTCCTCTTGAATCCAGTATCTGCCTGGCCAGAATATCGGAAATTACGCTCATTGTTTACTCCTTGTGGTTGAAGATTGCATGTTCTTTAGCGGTAAACATAAGGCCCTGCATGAGCAGGTCCAATTGAACTTCGTCAATTCCCGGACAGGCCGGGGCCATGATTTCGGCAACCCCTCCCGTAGCCACTACAAGGGTTTCCTGGGGCATCATGTGTTTCAGCCTGGACAGCAACCCTTCGACCATGGCGGCAAAACCGAACCTGGTCCCCTGTGCAAGGCTTTGAGCAGTGCTGCGCCCGATTTCCAGGTTGTCTCCTGCCTCTTCCAGATTGAACCAGGGCAGTTTTGCTGTTCTCGTGCTCAGGGCCTGCATGGAAGAATAAATCCCCGGACAAATCAGGCCGCCAATATAGTCATTTTCCACTACACAGTCAAAAGTGGTGGCTGTCCCGAAATCAACAATCACAAGGCCCTGCTGGGGAAAGGTCCTGCGTGCCCCCAAAGCGGTGACCAGACGGTCTGCCCCTACTTCCTGAGGATTCAGGTACTGATTGTTGAGGCTGACAGGCAGATCTCCGGGCACATGATATACATCCGCCCTGCAGAATCTGATCCCCGCCTGAACTATTTTTGGGTTGAGCACTGGAACCACCGAGGCCATCAGCCAGCTGGCAACTTCCCTGGAGGATTTATTTTCCAGGCGCAGATAATCAAGAATCTTCAGACCCAGGGAGTCTGCTGTCTCCTTTGTATCAGTAGGCAGTTCCAGCCCCGGCCTGAGTCCCCGGGAACCGGCGAGGGCAAATTTGATGTTGGTGTTGCCAACATCTATGAACAGACAGAAGGTTTCAGGCAAAACTGTTCGTCCTCTGGAGGATTGACGGATTGTCAGGGCAAACTGCAGTGTCTTCCGGTCTGAATATAAATTACCGTCCGTGAAGTCAAATCAATTCCAGCCAGTGGGATACGCGCACTCCCGAAGGACGGGTGGAGCACAGCTGAACAATGCACCCTGCACAGTCTGTCAGGCACAGGCTGTCCTGGTGCGGGGCAATACTTTGCCATAGACTCCGGGCCACCCTAAGACTGAGCTTGGGACTCTGGAGACGGAATGCACCGCCAAGTCCGCAACAATGATCTTGATGCACAGCCAGGGACAGTCCATGTATGAACAATGCATCCTGAAGCAGCCGGCCGGTATCTGCCGGACCGTGACATGGCTGGTGCCAGATCAGGTCCGGTTTTTCCGCTCCAGACACTTTTTCCAGATTCAGGCCGGGAATCATTTCTGATATGGAGACGACACTGCGGACAAAGTGTTTCAGGTCAAGCGTCTCTCCTCCAAGGTCCTGTCTGCTGGTGAGACCGTGCAGGCAGGTAGCGCAGAATACATATACACTGGGTCGGCCCATGTCTTTCCAGATTTTCAGATTGGTCTGCATGCAGAGGGCATCATGGCCCAGAAGACCTGCCTGGCCAAGAGGAAACCCGCAGCACTGCCAGCCTGGTGTAGGCAGAAGGTCAAGCCCCAGGCTGGAGAGCATACTGTGAGCCTTCTGCTCCAGATGGGGACGCAGATATTTTCCCATGCACCCGGGAAAGAGCACTGACTTTTCAGGCTTGAGTTTCGGGGTGTTCCTGAGCTTGAATAATGGTGCAGTACCTTTTGAAGAAAAAGCTGCAAAAGTCTTTGCCAGCGGGTTTGACCCGGGCAGCAGATGCCCTCCCAGTCTGAGCAGAGGCAGAAAAAAGGTCCTGTTCAGGATCAGCCTGGACCAGATCCAGTCTTTCCAGAGGGGGTGCGCAGCCTTGAGTGTGGAAATACGCAGGGGCAGATTGATTTTTTGCGGGCAGACGGATACACATCTGGCGCAGCCTGTGCAAAGACTGGCCAGTCTGGATGCATCCCTGGTCCGAATGTCATGCAGGGACATGTTCTGAAGCAGAAAAGCCTTGCCCCGGGGACTGATTTCCTCCTGAGCGGTGAGCTTGAAAAGAGGGCAGACCTCCAGGCATCTGCCGCAGAGAATGCACTGGGGAAAATCATTCCAGGCAGACCGGTATGACATCATGTTTTCCTCAAGACATTTTGTTTCTCCGGGCCGGGATGGACAATCAGCATCATTTACGCTAATTTTAATTGGATAGTGAAATAAGCTAACAGGCTCAGGCCGGATGATCAATGGGTATGGGTATGCAGATAATATCTTCCTGCACTCAAGCTCAGAAAAGCTGCCTGGAGGTCAGGGGGTCCGGAAGGAAGCTGGCCCTGGTTCCTACGATGGGGTTTTTGCATGCCGGTCATGAAAGCCTTATGCACTGGGCCAGAAAACACAGTGACCTGCTGGTGGTTTCCCTGTTTGTAAACCCGGCCCAGTTCGGACCCGGTGAAGACCTGGCGCGCTACCCCAGGGACCTGGAACGGGATGTGCAGAAAGCAGGCAAAGCGGGTGTGGATATTCTGTTCACTCCCGAGGCAGAAGATCTTTATCCCCCCGGGTATGCCACATGGGTTGAGGTGGAGGGACTTTCCAGCGCGCTTTGCGGCAGGTTCCGGCCGGGTCATTTTCGAGGGGTAGCCACCATAGTCTGCAAGATGTTCAACCTGCTCTGCCCGCATCTGGCTGTGTTCGGACAGAAGGACTGGCAGCAGCTGGTCATTATCCGCAGGATGGCCCGTGACCTGAATATTCCGGTTCAGGTTGTGGGCAGGCCGACTCTCCGGGAACAGGACGGCCTGGCCATGAGTTCGCGTAATGCCTATCTGAGTCCTGAGGAAAGAAAAGCAGCTTCTCATGTATTCCAGGGCCTGAAGCAAATCCGGGAAGAGTTTCTGGCCGGGAAAACCGGTCGGGAAGAGCTGGAGAATCTGCTCAGGGAGTATTACCGGGAAAATCTTCCTCTGGCCGCTGTTGAATACGTCAGGATAGTTGATGCACAAACCCTTGAACCCACTGATCCAGTCCGTCCCGGATCGCTGGCAGTGGCAGCACTTAAGCTGGGCAAAGCCCGGCTTATTGACAACATACTGCTGCAAGAGGGTGTTATCAGTTGACAGTAGACCGGGCATGTAAATGGTTTCATGCCCTAGCCCCGGGGTGGACTCCAGGGTTTAATTCTTAATCTTATGACTCTAAGATCATGCCCCTGCGAACTTTTTTACAGGCCAAAATCCATCGGGCCACAATCACCGGCACGAATCTTGACTATGAGGGCAGTATTTCGGTCTGTCCTCATCTGCTCGAGGTCTCGGGCATTCTGCCTTTTGAACAGGTGGATGTATACAATCTTGACAATGGTGAAAGGCTGACCACATATGCCATCCCTGGCAGCCAGGGAGAGGTTCGTCTCAACGGAGCTGCTGCCCACAAGGGAAAACCGGATCAAAAAGTTATCATTGCAGCCTATAGTGTTCTCAATGAGAAAGAATGGTCCGGACACAGGCCTGTGGTGATCCTTGTTGACCAGGACAACAAAATCAAGGAGCTTTTTCATGGATGACCGCAGGGAAAAGCTGAGCCTTTTCGGGCGAATGCGCAGGTTCTTGAAGGTCAATATCCTGGCCGGACTGCTGTTTCTGGCTCCCATAGTAGCCACATTCCTGATCCTGAAGATCACCATCGGCTGGATAGACCAGATTCTTCTGATCATTCCCCCCAGATTCCGCCCTGAGAATTTTTTGCCCTTTCCAGTCCCTGGTCTGGGGCTTATCCTCCTGGTTCTGCTGTTGATCTTTTCCGGTGTGTTCGTCCGCAACTATCTGGGCAGGAAGCTGGTGCTTCTGTGGGAGAAGGTCATTGAGCAAATTCCCATTGTGAACAAGATATATACTGCTGTTAAACAGCTTATAGACACCATAGCCAGGGGGACCTCCCGGGACTTCAAGCGGGTTGTGCTTATTGAATATCCTAAAGAAAATATATATGCTCTGGCTTATGTGACCGGGGTGGCTGTAGGCGAGCTGCAGGAGAAAACCAAAAGAAAGATGATCAATGTCTATGTGCCCACAACGCCCAATCCAACCTCCGGATTTTACCTTATGGTTCCCGAAGATGAGACCATTCCTCTGGATATGAGCGTGGAGGAGTCCTTTAAACTTCTTATGTCCGGAGGTATTCTCACTCCGGTGAAAAAAGGGGAACAGGAGAGAGCATGATCATTTCCAATAAAAATTATGTGTTCACTTCAGAATCAGTTACTGAAGGTCACCCGGACAAGGTGGCGGACCTTATTTCTGATGCGGTCCTTGATGCTATCCTCTTCCAGGATCCCAAGGCCAGGGTTGCGTGCGAGACCCTGGTAACCACCGGGCTGGCGTTCATTGCCGGAGAAATAACCACCAGCGCTTATGCAGACCTGCCGGAGATTGTCCGGGAGACTGTCCGGGAGATCGGCTACAACAGCTCTGAAATGGGTTTTGACTGGGAAACGTGTGCTGTTTTATCCTCCATTGACAAGCAGTCTCCGGATATTGCCATGGGAGTGGACCGCAGGTCCGAAGAAGAGCAGGGCGCCGGAGACCAGGGAATGATGTTCGGATTTGCGGTCCGGGAGACACCTCCGCTGATGCCTGCCCCGGTGTATTATGCCCACAGGCTTTCCAGGAGGCTGGCTTACGTTCGCAAGAAGAACATACTCGACTTCCTGCGCCCCGACGGCAAGACCGAGGTCAGTGTCCACTATATCGACGGCAGACCTTCCCGGATAGACTATGTTGTTATCGCCTGTCAGCACAATGAGGATATTTCCTACGAAGACCTGGTGGAAGCTGTGAGGGAGGAAGTTGTATTTCATACTCTCCCTCCGGAAATGGTGGACAAGAATACCAGAGTCTTCATCAATACAACCTCCAGATTCGTTGTTGGCGGACCCAGGGCGGATTGCGGGCTGACCGGGCGCAAGATTATCCAGGATACTTATGGAGGTATGGGCAATCACGGCGGCGGGGCCTTTTCCGGAAAGGATCCTTCTAAAGTGGATCGCTCAGCTACTTACATGGCCCGGTATATAGCAAAAAACATTGTGGCTGCAGATCTGGCCGAGTGCTGCGAGGTGCAGCTGGCCTATGCCATAGGGGTGGCTGAGCCGATTTCCACTCTGGTCACTTCATGGGGTACCGGCCGGGTGCCTGATGAAGTTCTGTCAGCAGCCGTGCGCGAGGTCTTTGACCTGCGGCCCTATCATATAATCAAACTGCTGAACCTGCTTCGTCCAATCTATAAGAAGACTGCATGCTATGGACATTTTGGCCGGGAACACATTGATTTCACCTGGGAAAAGACTGATGCCGTGGATGATCTGAAGACGGCCTGCAGAATATGACCTCTCAGGCCTGCAGGAAACCACGCCGGCACAGGCTGGATCGTGTTCAGCAAGGTGCAGGGATCGAAGAAAAAAACATATCCGGACAGGCTTCAGGCTTTTGCCGTGAGCAGTGTTTTTTCATAATAAAACTGATGGATTCCCGAAAGTTATGCTGAATCAAGACTTGAAAAGATGCTGAAAGTTGAATAGGGCTGAAAAAGGCCCGGGGGTGCAGAATATCTCAGGAATGAAATGACAATAGTGCTCAAGGAGGTCCAAAGTGCAGCCCAGTATCAAGATTGCCGTGGTGGGGATCGGAAATTGTGCCGGCTCCCTGATTCAGGGAATCTATTATTATAAAAATCAGAACGCTACAGATGCGGTGGGACTAATGCACTGGGAAATCGGGGGCTACGGTCCCGGTGATATCCAGATTGCAGCCGCCCTGGATATTGACAGGCGCAAGGTGGGTCAGGATGTATCCAGGGCCATCTTCGCCCCTCCCAACTGCACTGCCGTATTTGAGCCGGACATACCTGAAATGGGGGTCACGGTACAGATGGGCAGGGTGCTGGACGGTTTTTCCGAGCATCTGCAGGGCTACCCGGAAACACAGACCTTCGTCCTGAGCAGTGAACCTGAGCCGGACATGGATCAGGTGGTGGAGCTTCTAAAATCCAGCGGAGCGGACGTGCTGCTCAATTACCTGCCCGTAGGTTCTGAGGAGGCCACCAGGTTTTACGCCCAGTGTGCTTTGGAAGCCGGAACAGCTTTTGTCAACAATATGCCTGTGTTCATAGTCAGCAACCCCGAGTGGTCTCAAAGGTTCGCAGCCAGGAATCTCCCCATTATTGGTGATGATATAAAGGCCCAGCTGGGAGCGACCATAGTGCACCGCACCCTGGGTGATCTGTTCAAGAAAAGAGGGGTCAGGCTGGAGAGGACATACCAGCTCAACACCGGAGGCAATACTGATTTTCTGAACATGCTCAATCAGAACAGGCTCAAGTCCAAAAAAGAATCCAAGACCGAGTCGGTGCAGTCCGTGCTCGGGGCACGTCTGGATCCGGATGATATCCATATAGGCCCCAGCGATTACGTGGCCTGGCAGAAGGACAATAAGGTCTGCTTTCTACGCATGGAGGGCAGGCTTTTTGGAGATGTGCCCATGAACCTCGAACTGCGCCTGAGCGTTGAAGATTCCCCCAACTCCGCCGGGGTGGCCATTGATGCCATCCGTTGCTGCAAGCTGGCTCTGGACAGGGGGCAGGGAGGTCCTCTGTACGGCCCCTCAGCATACCTGATGAAACATCCGCCCAGACAGTACTGTGACGACACCGCTTATCAGCTTACTGAAGACTTTATTCTCAAAGGGACAAACAAACCCTGAAATCCATTTCTTCTGATTTTCCCTTTCTATAATTGCCGGTCTGTGGCTGGTCCTCATCCTTTATTCAGCAGGCCGGTTTAAATCCAGGTCCCAAGTCGGCGTCACGGTCCATCTCTTGTTTTTTTCCCCATTCCCCTGACAGGTTTTCTCAACAAAATGAAAAATGGATGTAAAGTCTTGAGTTGGCACTGTCAACTCTTTGATTTTTCTGTCCTCTGCCTGCCACTGGTCTTGGAGTAATCCTCTGTCACGCGTCTTCTTGTGACTAAAAGGACTTTTTCGATGTGTATCTTGACACTGTATTTTTATTGCTTATTAGGAAAATAAATATGAAACCAGCAAACGGAGGTGGTTAAATATGGTTATCGATTTGAGCAGTTTCTACAATGTGCCGCGACAGATGGATAAGTTTTTTGATGAGCTGTGGAAACCATCTATGATCAGCCAGAGAAGACATGCTTATCCTCCTGTCAATATCAGTGAAGATACAGGCAAAATATATATCTATTCTGAAATGCCTGGAATTCAGATTGAAGATGTAGACATAACCTTAACAGATGGCAGTCTGGTAATAAAAGGTAATCGTAAACATGATACAGGCAACTATTATAGACAGGAGCGTCCAGCAGGACTGTTTCAAAGGGTTATAAATCTGAACGTTCCTGTAGATGCAGATAAAGTAAAGGCCAGGATGAAGGATGGCATACTTGAGATAATCATTCCCAAAGCTGAAGAAGCCAAGCCCAAGAAAGTCAGTATTGAGGCGGAATAAAAGGGAGGTGATCACCATGGCCAATGAAGTACAGAGGAAGGAAGCTCATAAGTTGCCCCGTTTCTCTCCTAGTACGGATATTATTGAAAAAGAGGACGGGTTTCATATCTATATGGATATGCCGGGCGTTGCCAGGGAGCAATTGAATATCAATCTGCAGGATACGGATCTTGAGATTTCCGCGCAGGCGGAATTTCCCAAACTGAAAAACGCCAGCAATATTCACATGGAATTTGGAGACTGCGAATATGTGCGAAGTTTTACTATCTCTGATGTGGTGGATCGTGAAAATATCAAGGCGACCATGAAAAACGGCGTTCTTGAATTGTATCTGCCCAAGGCTGACAAAGCCAGGCCCCGCAAGATCGAGATCGAGGCGGGCTAAGATAAAAGTATATACTAAGGAGGTTATTGGTTATGAGGGACCGTATGATGCCCAGCAGGAGGACTACCACACCAGAAAGGCGCAGCGCCATGAGAGCTCCCATGGATATGGTCGATATGTTCGAAGAGATGTGGAGGCGTCCTTTCTGGGGAATGGAAGAGGCCGGAAGGGAGTTCACTCCGGCAATCGAAGTCAGCGAAAAGGAGAATGAATTAGTCGTTCGGGCCGAGGTACCTGGACTAGCTCCCGAGGATATAGATATCCGGGTGGAGAACAACACCTTGATCCTGAGTGGCGAAAAGAAGCATGAACATAAGGATGAACAGGAAAACTATGTACACAGGGAGTTTTCCTACGGACGTTTTTACAGGAGCATCCCTTTAAGAGGGGAAGTGGATCCGGATAAGATCAAGGCCAAATACAAAGATGGTGTTCTGACCATCACTGCACCCCTGGCGGAAACAGCAAAGGCCAGAAAGATTGCCATTGAAAGTTAGCCGGATCATGGCCGGCCCCCGGAAAATTACCGATGAGGTCGGAAACCTCCAAAGAATACGATGCCCTTAACGAAAATAACCGGGCAAGAGGCCGCACTGAATTTCTGGTGCGGCCTCTTTTATTTCCGGTCTGTGTACGAAGGGAGAAGTTATTTCTTGAACAGGGAGCCCAGGTCAGTAACGTTTTTCCCCGCCCCCAGGTTGCCCAGATTCTTCAGGTCGCCGGCACCTGAAATGGTCAGATTGCTTACTGCCTCAAGATACTTGTTCTTGAGCTCTTCCGGGAGTTTCTTGTAAAAATAAAGGATGTGCCGACCTTCGATTTCTCCGCTGACCTCATTGTCTATGGGGTAGCCAAAGGGCAGCAGCATCATCTGCACCCCGCCCTGCTGAGTAGGCAGCATCTGCAGTATGGCCGGGTCAGTTATTTTTTTCTCCTGAGCATTCCACTTACCCAGAACCATATCACCGGTCACCAGCTTTACCAGTTGAATATCATATGCCATAAATCTTCTCCTTTGATCATGCTTCTTGCAATAACCAGCGTTTAAAATTATTGAATTTAATTTCTGAATCATATACTGTCAAGAAGCAACTGTTCAGGATCTGGCCGGAATCTTATGCACACATGAATTATCCGGGCTTTAAGCCCGCCCCATGAGAAGTATCATGAATGCACTGGACATTCTCTTTGTAATAGTACTGGGCTTTTTCCTCTTTCGCGGGATTTACAGGGGCATGATTCTGGAAATCGCCTCCATTGCAGGACTCGTGGCCGGGTTTATAACGGCCAATCTCCTGTACTTGCAAGCGTATCCCTGGGTCCAGGAAATAATAGGCAATGAAGATTGGGCCCAGGTTGTCAGTTATCTGGGCATATTTCTGCTGACCATGGCGGTAGTGGCCTTCATGGCCCTTATGTTAAGAAGTCTGCTGCGCATGATCATGCTCGGCTGGCTGGACCGTCTGGGGGGAGGAGTGCTGGGACTTATAAAGGCCGGGCTCATCTGCACTCTGGCCCTGCTGCTTTTGACTGTATTTCTTCCTCCGGATCATGAAATGGTTTCCGGTTCCAGGATCGCACCTTTCATAATGGATCTGAGCAAGAGCCTGGCTGAATACCTGCCACGGGAGCTCAGGGAGGATTTTGCAGACAAGATTCAGTCCATGGCCGGAACCTGGTCTGAGGGTGTCAGGGAGCTCATAAACAACGGGGACGGGCAGTAATGCATGACGGTCCTGGAATGGACAGGATTCTGCAGGTTATTGACACGCTTCTGGGTCCGGAAGGATGTCCCTGGGACCGGAAACAGACTCCTGAAAGCCTGTGCGATTATCTTGTGGAGGAGACTTTCGAACTTGCTGCAGCCATTCGTTCAAATGATGCAGCGGAAATCCGGGAAGAAATGGGGGATGTTTTATTTCTTCTGCTTTTCATGATCCGTCTGCTCCGGGATAAACTGTCACTGGATGATGTCCTGATTCAGAGCGCCCTGAAAATGACAGGCAGACACCCTCATGTGTTCGGCAGCGAGGAGATCGGTTCCCGGGATGAGCTCACCCAAAGCTGGGAAAGAATCAAAAAAAAAGAGAAAACCCTCACCAGCCGTCATGTTCTGGATACAATACCCAAAAGCCTGCCTCCGCTGCTTCAGGCTTACCGGATGAATTCCAAGGCTGCCAGTGTGGGATTCACCTGGCCCGATGATCAGGGGCTGGAGGAGAAGCTGGAGGAAGAGTGGCAGGAATGGCTTAAGGCCTGCAGTCAGGGGAATCCCGCCAAGATGGAAGAGGAACTGGGCGATTACCTTTTTACTCTGGTGGAGTATGCCCGTCGCCACCAGATAAAGGCCAACTCGGCCCTGGCAGGCGCCAATGCCAAGTTCGCCCGGCGCATGCGCATCATGGAGGGGCTGGCCCGGGAACGCGGTCGGGATATCTCAAACCTGGATCAGGAAGACCTGGACAGCCTGTGGCTGAAAGCCAAGGCCATGGACGGGCAGTAAATTCCGGATATTGTTTTACTAGATTATAATCACGGGAGTTCATCAGGAGGTGCCGGCTGTTCACGGGGTGAGCCGCTGTAGACTGATTATTGCGGTCATCTTTTTCAGGACCTGCTCCGGAGTCAACCCGCCCGTATCGATATGCACAGCGTCATTGGCCGGACGCAGGGGGGCAATGGTCCGGTTTTGGTCCTGCTCGTCTCTAAGGCGCATCTGCTCCAGGATGTGCCGGGTATCCATTTCGCAGCCCATTTCTTTCAGCTGTCTGTATCTTCTATCAGCCCGGATCACGGGATCAGCCAGGAGATAAAACTTGTAGTCCGCTTCCGGAAAAACAACGCTGCCCATGTCCCTGCCCTCAGCCACCAGGGAGGTCTCCCGGCCCATCTGCTGCTGGGCCTTTTTCATGAAGGTTCTTACCACCGCCAGTCTGGCCAGGGTTGAGGCCAAAAGCCCTGTCTCCTCGGTCCGGACCTGATCCCCGATCATTTTGTCATCAAGAAGCAGCCGGCTGTTTTTGCCTGGGCCTTCAAGCCTGAAGCGCATGGAATTCAGCCTTGCACCCAGTTCATTCTCCTGGAGTTGCAGGGCTGCAGGACCCAGCATCCATGCCGCAGCCCGGTACATGGCCCCGGTATCCAGGTAAGCCATGTTCAACTGCTCGGCCAGAGCCCTGGCCAGAGTGGTCTTGCCTGCCCCTGCAGGACCGTCAATGGTGATGATGGTGTGCCTGGAGTTCATGCCACTATCTCCTGCATGGCCCTGATAAAAATCTGGTTTTCTTCCGGGGTTCCGATGCTGACCCGCAGGAGTTCATTAAATCCGTAGCTGTCCAGGGGACGGATGATGATGCCGCGGCTTAGAAGTGCTTCAAATATTTCCCGGGCATTGCCTGGTGGGGCGAACATGATGAAATTGGCCTGGGAGGGGTATATGCCGCAGCCAAGTTTCTGCAGTTCACTGGACAGAAACATGCGTCCTTCCAGAATGATCTCAAGGGCTTTTTCTGTGAAGGCAACGTCTTCCAGGGCTGCCTGACCAGCCTTGTCCGCCAGGATATTCACGCTGAAAGGCAGTCTTATGCGGCGCATATAATCAGCCAGCATGCCCGGAAGGACAGCGTATCCCAGCCTGAGGCCGGCAAGGCCGTACATCTTGGAAAAGGTGCGCAGGACTATCACATTTGGTACCTCCCTCCAGAAGGAAAGGGCCGAATACTTTTCCACTGGCCGGGCAAAGTCGATGTAGGCTTCGTCAACAACAAGATAGGACCCTTCAGGCAGTGCTGAGGCAAAGTCTCTGATTTCCCCTGCCGGGGCCGCATAGCCCGAAGGGTTGTCCGGATTGGTCAGGAAAACCAGCCTGGTCTGGGGGTTGACCAGGTCCCCAAGTTCATTCCAGGCAAAACTGAAGTCATGGTTGAGCCCGGTCTGGCGGAAGTCCACTCCGTTCAGCCGGGCCTGCAGCTGGTAAATGCTGAAGCAGGGCCTGAAAGCCACGACATTGCTCTGTCCTGGAACCGCAATGAGACGGATCAGAAGATCGATGAGCTCATCAGATCCATTGCCGCAGACTATATTGCCGGGTTCAAGACCGAGATGAGCGGCAATGGCCCTGCCAAGAGAGGGGTTGTTGGCCCGGGGGTAACGAAACACCATGGATGCGTTTCGTGAGACAACCTCCTGAACCACAGGAGAAGTACCCAGAGGATTTTCATTGCTGGCCATCTTAATGACTTTTTTCAGGCCGTATTTATTTTTAATCTCCTCTATGCTGAGTCCCGGTGTATAGGGTTTGAAGGATTGGACCTGGGAACGGATGTAAATTGCTTGTTTTTCAGACATTGATCCTCACAATAGATTAATGTTGACCGCTGATGACAAATACTTGACGGCAAACCGGTCAGCTGCAGCAGTCCCTGATCTTTTTTTCCAGTTCACTCTCGCATGACAGCAGCTTTAGAAAGGTTCCGCGGGGCAGATCAGTGCTCACTGGCCCATAAAGATTGGCCCATACAGGCACCATTTTTAAGGTTCCCCATTTTTCTCCGGCTATAATCAGATCTATATCCATTTCCCGCTCCAGAATGAACTCGTGGTCACCGGGAATAAAAAACCCTTTTGTGCCCAGAAAGCTTTCCTGCCATACTCGGGCCAGGTCCTTTGATGCCGGCAGTTTCAGCTCCATTCGGCCCTCCCGGTTCACCTGATTTGAGGCCGGATGAAGATAAGCAGTTCGTCCATGCGTTCGTCAACGAACTCGTGCTTGAAAAACCATCCCAGCACAGGAATGCGGTGCAGCCCAGGGATTCGAGTCTGTCCCCGGCCTTCAGCCAGTTGTTTGATGCCCCCGATAATTGCTGTTTCTCCGTCCTCGACCAGAAGAGTGGTCCTGGCCAGTTTAGTGCTTATATCATCCCCGTCCGGAGTATCATCACGAACTTCCAGGGTCAGGATCAGATTGTTGTCAGGCGTTATCTGGGGCTGAACCACGAGTTTCAGGACAGCATCCAGGTATTCTGTTCGTGTACCCCGTTCGTCAGGTACCTCTCTGGCGATACGCGTCCCCTGTTCGATTTCTGCCCGCTGGTTGTTCAGGGTCATGATCCTGGGTGCGGAAATGATGCTGGATTTGCCCTGGGCCTCTCCCAGGCGCAGCCTGGCTTCCAGGACAGAGAAACTCCTGCTTTCCCTTCCCAGGTAGCCAACTCCCAGGAGGTTGCCCATATCCCCCGGGAAATTAAAGGTTTCCGGCCGGATAATCTCCTGGCTCAAGACCGGAGACTGGTATGCGAAATGCCAGTCAATGCCCAGTTCCCTGCGGAATTCTTCTGTGGCATAAACCACCCGGGCCTCAATAAGTACCTGACTTTCGGGCCGGTCCAGATTGCTGATCAGTGCCCTGATTTCTGCAAGCCTGGAAGATGTATCCTGGATGATCAGGGTGTTGGTCCGTTCATCGTGGATGATCCGGCCGCGCTGGGAAAGAAAGTCCTGAATCCTGGGCTCAAGCTCGCTGGCCCGGGCATACTTTATGGGAATAAATTCCTGCTGAAGAGGCTCAAGCTTCATCAGGCTTTCGTGCTCCATTACCCTGGCTTCCCTGGCCTGACGGAGCCTTTCCCTGAGGGATTCCATCTTCTCTGCCGTAGTCACCCGGATGATATTATCCCTGCGGACCATGGCCAGGTCCTTCTGAGCCAGAATCTGATCCAGGGCCTGGTCCCAGGGAACATTTTTCATACGCAGAGAAATCCTGCCTCTGACTTGTTCATCCAGAATTAGGTTGTAGTCGGTAATGGAGAGGATCAACCGTAAAACATGTTCCACTTCGGCGTTTTGCAGGTCAATGGAAACAGGTTCTCCTGTGAAGTGCTCCTGCATGCCGGGTATAATAAAATCCTGCTCAAGGCGATGCATGTTCTGATCCCTGGACAACAGCTCTGTGGGACCGGACGGGTTGGTGCTGCCTGATCCATCAGCTCCGCCCGGGTAAAACCTGAAAACTGCGGAGTCTTTTAAGTCAAGAATCTCAAATTCCTGCTTACCGGACCACAGCCAGGTCAATTCTGCACCGCGGGCAGTATCCTGCACCAGAAGGGACTTGAGCCGGGTGTGGTAATCATCCAGTCTGTACATGCCCACCAGACCCGCAGGTACCGAAACTTCGGGAAGAATGACCTGCATCCTGGTCTGATCCTGCTGGCTTATGATATGGCTCAAGGGCTCCCTGCCCTGGAAATGCACATGAAGAATATTTTCCTGGTCCAGCTGGATATCCGGTTCCTGAACTAGCCTGTTCCCGGTTCCGCCTGATTCATGGGCCTGGATCGGCCATGCCATCAAGGAGAAAAGGCATAAAAAAGACAGAACCTGAACAGGGAACAAGAAAAAATTTTTCCTGGACATTTTATTCATTCTCTTCCTCCCGCAGATTCAAGATTCGGCGGACAGCACCTCCCTGGCCGGGATCACCGTAAATATGTTCAAGGACAACCACCCGGTCCGGAAGAATCTTGACCACTTCACCCCGGTTCATCCCTATCCTGGTTCCCTCATGCAGAAGAAAGGCAGTCCCGTCAGGTATCTCCACCATGGCTGCAGCCTGTTGTGGTAAATCAGGATTCCACAAAATGCCCACGAGACGGATGCGGCTCAGTTCCACCTGTTCCAGAGGAGTCAGCGGTTTTAACTGAGAAGGGGAGACCGCCTCCACAGGCTTTTCAGTCTGGGGAATGATGGAGGCAAAAGGGTCTGGCAATCCCCGGTGATCGTAGCCCGGCAGAGGCGGTTCAATCCATTCCTGGGCGGAAAAGATGCGCGGTTCCTCCTGTGCTGCCCACAGAACCGGCGCCCAGATAGTCAAAACAAGGACAATAAAAGATGCGGTTCTTCTATTGAGGTCAGGATCTGGCACTTTTCAGTTGTCCTCCTGGGCATTTTTCTCCATGAGGTTCAGGGCCCTGTAAACCTGGAGCCTGGCTTCGGCAGTAAGGATCATGTCCCGGACAGCCTGTTCCTGCCCGGAAGGACGAAGGCTCAGGCTTTTCAGGCTTACCAGCCTGTCCAGTCTGGCCAGGGCGTCAAAAAAATACATCAGCTCATGAAAGCTGCCCTCCAGTCGCAGCTGGACCGTGCGGCTGGCGAAGTATCCATGCACCTTCTCCGGTCCCGGTTGAAAGAGCAGAAAACGAACCCTGTGTTCATTTCCCAGACGTTCAAATGAGGCCAGAAGCCTTTCCAGGGCATGTTCATCAGCAGTCAAAAGGCTTCGGGCCAGCTCCAGTTCCCTGGCCGCATTCCCTGCCCTCTCTTCCAGATCAGGAACCCTGGAAGCTTTTTTTGAAAGGACGAGCATGTCCATTTCCAGGGATTCGAGTTCGGACTCAAGAGTGCTTATGCCGGCCAGGTTTGGCCCCAGGGATAAATTCCAGGCACCACCGGCAATGGATGCTGCAAGGATTGCCACTATCAACACCCTTTGAACCGGTGTCAGGGACTCAAACCTGTAAATGACTGCCTGTTTGTTCAGACGCATGGCTCTTGGTCATGTCATTTTGGGGGACCGGTTCACTCACGGACAGGTCCCGCCTGAATCCGGAATTCAAATTCCACCAGACTCTGGTCCATGATCTGTCTGTGCGAGGTCCTTTGAGTGCTTACAGAGCGGAAGAATTGAGATTTTCTGAGACTGTTCACATACCGGGCAAAAACCTGATTGTCCAGGGCCACGCCCTGGATTTCGACAGATCCCTCCTGATCAAAGCTCAGGGTCTCAAACCACACCTTTTCATGGGGCAGATTCCGGACCAGAGTGGCCAGGTAGTATACCGGAAGCTGTTGATTAATGCGTATTTTGCTGATGTGCCGGATCCTGGATTCTTTCAGCTCTATCCTTTGTTCCAGCTCATGTGCCCGGCTGACCTGTTCAAGAAGTTCAAGCCTCCGGTTTTCAACGGCCATTTGCTTTTCTTCCAGGACCTTGAGTTTGCTGCCGGTCAGCAGGCTCAGGCCCCAAAATACAGTGCCGGTAAGAATAAGCAGGCATAGGGCTGCAGCGATCTGTTTTTCAGTATATGAGAACCGCTCCCTCTCGGATTGAGGCAGGAGATTGATCCTGATCATGGTCTATATAAACCCCCGCAAGGCAAGTCCAGTGGATACCGCAAACTGAGGCCTGACTGTCTCCAGGTATTTCAGGTCAAAATCATTGGCTCTGACCTGAATCTTCTTCCAGGGATCAAGATGCCTGATTCTGACCTGCAGCTCATGCTCCAGGACCTGCTCCAATCCCTTGAACAGGCTCCCTCCTCCCGAAAGAAAGAGAACATCTGCCTGTCTGCCTCCCGGAACAGAGGACTGGTACAGACCCATGAGCCTTTTTATGTCCGAGGCCCATGAGCGCATAAGATTACGGCAGTCCCGGTATATATTCTGTATGGTTTCCGGGCCTTGGTTTTCAGGCCCTGCCAGTTTGATTTTTTCTGCCTCGCATGGATTCACTTTCAGGTTTTTGGCAATTATTTCGGTTAATTGTCTGCCGCCAAGGGGCGCTTCCCGAAAAAACAGGGGATGGTTGGACAGGAAAACAGCAAAAATGCTCTGCTGCCCTCCAATATCCAGAAGATAGACAGGATCTCGGGTCAAATCCGGATAATTGTATTCGAAACAGTTGCTCAGGGCAAAGGCATCCACGTCCACAATACTCAGCTTCAGCCCGCAATGCTTTATGATCTTCATGAGCTCCCGGACCAGTACTTTCTTTCCGGCTACCAGAATGATATCCTGTTCCTGGCTTTCTGAAGGCTGATCCGGGATGTGGCAATCCAGACAGACATCGTTCAGGTCAAACGGGATATACTGGTCAGCTTTACTCAATGCTTCCTGCTTGATGTCTCTTCCGCGGCCCGGCCTGAACTGAACCTTCTTGACGATGATCCCGTGCCCGGCCAGAGACGAGGCAACAGCCTTGTCCTTAAGACCCAGATGGTTCCAGAGGTCCTGCAGCCTTTGGCTTTTCCGGCCGGGATCTTTGGATTCCCCCTCTGACCAGGGCATCCTGGCAACACACTGCAGATTAAGAGTTTTTCCGCTGGTAGCAAGCTTAACCGTTTTGCACCAGGTGCTGCCGAGATCCAGGCCGCATGAAGGATTCTTGGACCGGAACAAGTTCAGCATCATGATCCTCGAGGCATATATCAGGCCTGCCTTTTGTCCGGCATCCAATTCGGTATGACAAGGCAGGCCGCATTCTCAGGCCAGTGCCAAGGGTTATTCTTTAGCTATGTGAAAAGGTATTTAGGGCCTGATGGTCAGAACAGGAATTTTGGCTGCCTTGACAATTTTTTCAGCCACAGAACCGAACAGAATCCTGTCTATACCCTTGCGGCCGTGAGTGCCCATGACTATCATATCCATTTTTTCCCTGTCCGCGTATTTCAGGATTTCTTCAGCGGCATAGCCTGTGAGCACCTGTCCTGATGACTCCACTTCACTTAAATTTTCCTGAATGAAGATGTCCATGGTTTTTTCGGCACCGCTGACAATTTCACCCACAAAGTTTTCAATGGAGGTGGGAGGAACATGAAACCCCACATACTGGGAAAGACTCGGAGCGATATAGATCACCTTGACAGAAGCGTTTAAAGATTTAGCCAGTGTCTGGGCGTAATCAGCAACTTTTGGGCTCATCTCAGAAAAATCAACTGCACAGAGGATGGTTTTGATCTCGGCCATAAGTCCTCCTGTTCAAGGGGTTGATGGATTAAGCCTGATAATGCCAGATAAAATTGAAAGAAACAAGTTTTTTGAGCAGTAATAAAAGAGGTGAAAAATGCCAATTTATGAGTATTATTGTCCTGAATGCAACAAGCGCTTTGAAGAGCTGGTCATGGACAGGGAAAAAATGGTGAACTGTCCTGTGTGCGGCAGAGACGCCAGCGCAAACAGATGCATGTCTGTCAGCAGCGTGGGCAGGAGCAGGGAAAAATCAGAGGGGCCTTCTGCGCCTCTGTGCGGGCCGACCTGAGGCGTTTAAAAACGCTTTGGTTCAAAGCGGTCAGCTTTTCATGGCATCGAAGCGTTGGAACTTCATGCTCAATCCGGCCCGGCCCTGGGTTGCGGAGCGCAGATCAGTAGAAAACCCGAACATCTTGCGCAGCGGCGCCAGGGAAAGAATGACTTTCTGGTCACCGCGGTCAAACATGTTTTCTACCTGGGCCCCTTTGATACCCAGAAGATTGATGCAGTCTCCCACAAATTCGGAAGGAGTATAGATCTCCACGCTCATTATGGGTTCCAGCAGCATCGGGCCGCCGCCGGCCAGTGCCTTTTTCAGGGCCTGGACCGCGGCCAGCCTGAAACCGATACTGTCAGCACCTTCAGCAGACTGGAGCCTGCGCACCCGGACCAGGACATCCTGGATGGGAAATCCTTTGAGTTCCCCTGCCTGAAGAGCGTCCTCCACCCCCTTGTAAACTGCATCCAGCCAGACCTGGGGCCACTTCTGTGAATCCACCTCCATGCTTATTCTGTTGCCCTGTCCCCGTGGAACAGGTTCCACCTGGACCTCGACCCAGCCGTAATGAAACTCTTCGCCCAGTTCCCTGGCATATTCCGCATGTGCCCTGGACTTTTCAGAGATGGTCTCCTGGTGAACCACTTGGGGGTTGCCGGCCCGGAAGTCTACATTATGTTCCCTCTTTATCCTGTTCAGGGTCACATCCAGATGCAGTTCACCCATGCCAGAAAGGATGAACTGGTCTGTTTCCGGGTCACGCTCAAAAAACAGTGTGGGGTCTTCCTGAAGCATCCGGTCCAGGGCAAAAGTGAGTTTTTCCTCTTCCTGGCTGTTTCTGGGCTCCAGGGCCAGAGTAATGACCGGGACATAGGCGCTGATTTTTTCCAGCAGGATAGGATCTTTTTCACTGCACAGGGTGTCTCCGGTGCGGGCGTCCTTCATGCCGGCAGCGGCCACAATCTGTCCGGCCAGGGCCTGCTCCAGCTTTTCCCTGTGTTTCGCATGTACGGTGAACAGCCTGGCCACCCTTTCCTGAATGTTCTGCCCTGAATTGAAAACTGTCTCGCCGGCACTGATCCTGCCGGAGTAAAGGCGCAGGAAGACCAGTTTCCGGCCGGTTTCCATGCTCACCTTGAAAACCAGGGCGGACAGGGGGGCATTCACCCTGACTGGGAAGGATTTGGACTTCCTGCTTTTCGGATCAATGCCCTGCACCTGGGGAACATCCAGGGGTGAAGGCATAAATTCGCATACAGCATCCATGACCGGCTGGACCCCGATGTTTTTCAGGGCCGATCCCGCCAGCACGGGAACTACCTTGAGAGACAGCGTGGCCCGGCGAATGGCCTTGAGCAGTGCATCAGGAGGAATTTCCCTGCCTTCCAGGTAATCCTCCATGACAGCATCGTCATATTCGGCCAGGTTTTCCAGAAGAAAGTCCCGCCACCGTGCGGCTTCGTTTATTTCTTTCTCCTCGGGATAAAGGCGCGCAATGGTTTTGCCCAGGCTCTGATTTTCAAAGATCAGCTTCTGACCTGAAATGACGTCCAGCACCGCTTTAAACTCCTCTCCCTGGCCCAGAGGGACCTGAACCGGCAGAGGGACAGCCTTTAATTTCCGGCGCATGGCTTCAAGAACCATTTCAAAATCAGCACCCGGCCGATCCATTTTATTGATAAAGGCAATTTTGGGAATATGGTATCTGGTGGACTGTCGCCACACTGTCTCGCTCTGAGGTTCTACCCCGCCCACCGCACAGAAGACCGCTACCGCACCGTCCAGCACCCGCAGGGACCGGTCCACCTCCACGGTGAAATCCACGTGTCCAGGCGTATCTATAATATTTATGTTTCTGTCCCGCCACAGACATGAAGTAAAGGCTGACGAAATGGTAATGCCCCTTTCCTGTTCCTCGGGCAGGAAATCCATGGTTGCCGTGCCGTCGTGCACTTCCCCCATGCGGTGAATTTTCTGGGTATAATATAGAACACGCTCGGTCAGAGTGGTTTTGCCCGCATCGATATGGGCGATGACGCCGATATTTCTGATTTTTTCCAGGTAAGAGGAGGAAATGGATTGATGGGACATGAGTGTTCGTCCTTTAATTTTCAGGTGCATCCGCCCCGGGCCTGCTCCAGAATTCCCGATGAAAGTAAAAAAATGCAGGGTCAAGACCCGGCCATATCCAGCAGGCTTCCATGCCGGGATAGAGGCCCAGAAATGCTCTGGTCTGCAGAAAAAGGTCCCGGGGACCAAAGAAAACATCCATGTCCAGATCAAGAAATTCAGTTCTGTCCAGTTCCAGGACTTCAAAGGCCGGTGGGGCAAGACGTGCTTTTTCTCCTGCAACCATGAAGTGAACGTCTGAATTGGCCCAGGAAATGACATCCCAGTCCCAGTCCAGCTGTTTTCCGGCCCAGACACCTGCCTTCAGGCCGGATTTCCAGGGCAGTGCTATCTTCTTGACCTTACCGGGCAGCAGGTTCCAGGCCAGGTCATCTGAAGTTCCACCCTCCGGAACAAAAAAAGCTGCCTGCACGGACCTGTCCAGACCGTGCAGCCAGGTGTGCAGGAGATTACTGCTCACAAGATAAATGTCTTCAATGCCGGCCAGCTCCAGGGCGGTCAGGAAGTCAGCGGGAACTTCCTCGGGCTTTTTCCCGGTGATAAAGATGGCTGTTGCGGATGCATGGTTTATGACCGCAGGTACCAAAAGGGCCAGGACTTTGTTCCAGGCTGGCAGGGCTGAGCCCAGTATCAGCCCTGCAAAGTCCAGATGCCTGGATATGCTTGTCCTGGAAAAGGATCCATCCAAACGGCAGAGAGTTTCTTTGTCCAGGCAATGATCAGCAGGATAGCAGGCGCAGAGGTGGGCTATCTGTTTTTTGATCCAGGCCCGCCTGGCAGCGGAGGTATGCTCGTAGGCCCTGGCCAGGATCTCCTCGCTTATCAGGCAGGATTCGAGATTGGATAAGATATGCATGGAAAGGCAAGTCCTGAAGTATGTTCCGTGCCGGGCCGGAAAATGGTCCGGCCTGATCCGTGCGGCCAGAGTGTAAAGCTGATGCGCGCCTTGTCAAGCAAAACCTTGCAGGCAGGACCTGGAACCGGTTATGCCCGGCCTGCAGCAGGAAGAATGGCCCAGTTCATATCCCTGGAATCAGATTTCAGAATGCCTTTTCCCCGGCTATCCGGAGTGCATGGCTGCAATGACCGCGCGCATGAATGCCGGCAGGTCATCCGGGGTACGGCTTGTAATAAGTCTGCCGTCCACCACAGCCTCTTCATCCACCCAGTGGGCGCCGGCATGGACAAGATCATCTTTGATGGCGAAAAACGAGGTGACTTTTTTCCCTGGAAGAATCCCTGCCGAGGCCAGCATCCAGCCGCCGTGGCAGATGGCGGCCACCACCTTGTTTTGATTAAACATCTCCCGGACCAGGTTTACCATTGCCCCGTGCCGGCGCATGAAGTCCGGGGCAAAGCCCCCTGGGATTACTATTCCGGCGTAATCCTTCGGGTCGGCATCCCCGGCGGCCAGAGTGGATCTGGCTGTTGTTCCTGCTTTGCCAGGGTAAGCCCTGTTTACCTCCGGAGCCACTACATCCACCTGGGCTCCGGCTTCCAGCAGGCGGTAATAAGGATAGATGAACTCGTAATCATTGTACATCTGCTCTACCATGACCATGGCTTTTTTGTCTTTCAATTCCATTTTCTTCTCCTTTGTATCTCAAGGGTTGTAAGGCACCTTGAGTGGCTAGTCCAGGTTCAGCGCCGACAGCGCCTGGATTTTCAATATAAACATTAACTGCTTGCCTGCCAAATATCAAGCTGTGCCACCCATTGTTTTAAGAATGCCTTTCCTTGTATAAACTTATGAAAAACGTTAACCGGCGTGAAGAAAGTGTTTATATAGTTTTTTTAAGCGCACACATTATACATCTGTCCACCATGACCATGGCTTTTCTGCCCTGGAGTTCCATGTTCCTCTCCCTGGTTTATCTGCCTTTGGAATTTGTACCTCCCGGAAGATTATAAATATCCTTGACATCTGGGCATGCAAGAGGGCATAAAAAGGCATAGCCTTATTAAGGGCAGAAAATTTATTGCCGGGGAGGATGACGTGAGCAATATTACCTTCAAGGCCGATGACGAAGTTATCAAAAAAGCCCGCAAGGTGGCCATTGAAAAAAATACCCCCCTGACCCGGATGTTGAGAGAGTATCTGGTTTCATTGGCCAGACTGGAAGATGAAAAGAAATCAGCGGCGCTGTCCAGGCTGGAAAAGACCTTTGAGCGCCACAGCCGGGATATGGGCAGGAGAGAATGGAGCAGAGAGGATCTGTATGAGCGCTCCTGACAAATGCTTCATTGACACTAATGTGGTAGTCTATGCCTATGACCGGCATGAGCCCTGGAAAATGGAGACAGCCCGGCAGATCCTGAGACGGGGGATAAAGGATGAAAATATCGTTTTATCCCCCCAGGTGCTGAGTGAGTTTTTTGTTGTGGTCACGAAAAAGATAAAGGAGCCCCTTGCTCCCGCGCAAGCCCTGGAAATCATCCAGACTTTGAGTGTAATTCCAGCCGTGGACATGGATTGCCTGCTGGTGGAGAAGGGGATAGCTTTCCATATACAGTACAGTATTTCTTATTGGGATGCGCTGATTGTGGCTGCTGCGGAAAGAGCACAGTGCAACATATTGCTCACCGAGGATCTGAAAATGGGAGAGGTTTACAATAAAGTGACCGTGCACAATCCTTTTCGGTGACAAGGACTATCTTCCTTTTAAGGAAAGCAGGGGACAGTTCGGTGCCGACTGTGATCTGTCAACTAATCCAAATTGACTCGTCAACCACGCGGGACGCATGGCAGGTAGAGTGCCGGACAGTGCCCATATTACATACAAAGCGCTGCACTGATATAATAACGTGATGGGTTTGGCAGCCTAATGCTGAAAAGGGCTAAGCCATTACAAAAAAAGGCACCCTGTTGTTCAGGGTGCCTTTTTTTGTTTTAATTAAGGTGTGGATGATCAGGAGGTGCACTCCTGGTAGTTATCTGTACGCCAGGGCCTGGGTAATGACCGGTTCAAAGAGGTTAATTACCAGGGAAGGATACAGCCCCAGGAAGGCCCCCAGGAGGATTATGCCTATCAGAGGCAGGCACATGCTCAAAGGAGGATCTTTGATATGACTGTTGT
>PUMA01000170.1 GCA_003551155.1 Desulfonatronospira sp. | reverse complement strand
GCACGTTATTTCCTGCGCTCATGCTGGAATCCTGGTAAAGTGCGGGCTTTAGTCCGCCTGTGAGCAAGTTTTTAAGCCCTTTTGACAAAACCACGGAGCTGGAAAGATATAGTATAATGCTGTATCAATTCCACAGCATACGTCGAAGAGCCAGAAAAAAAAGCCGCTCCAGCTCAGAGTATTTTCCAAAGATTTCAACTAAAACCGCGGAGGGTGGAATGAGTAAACATGAGCTTAAATTCAAAGGTGTCCTGGACAAAACCGATATCACAGCTCACCTGGAGAACCTTGTGCAGGCACTCAGGCAGGGTCGGATCAATCTGCAGCACAATGATGAAATACTTTCACTGAACCCCGGAGCCCGCATTAAAATGGAGATTAAGGCTGAAATCAAACCGGAAAAGGAAAAAATCGAGCTGGAGATAACCTGGCGGGACAACATGGAGCTCTCCGCAGATACCGGCGCTCTGGTCATTTCCGGCACCCTGCCTGACATGGAAGAGGCTCCAGGAGAGCCGACCCCTGAAGAGCAAGGATCCGGAAGGACCCCGGCTTCGTCAGGTCCGGCCATAGAGGCAGATGGAGAAGATCTCGAGAAGAAAGAAAGAGAATGACTCTGCAGGACAGCAGATACCATGACAGGGGAAACACTTATAAGGAGAAGACATGTCCAGACCTATAATATACTGAAAAAACAGCTGACCCTATACCAGAAAGGCCCGTGAGGCCATGAGGAATCATGAGTACATCGATGTCCTGGAACAGCCGGATCAGTTGCAGAAAATGCTTGAACTTTCCGGAGGCAAGCGGAAAGTTCCGGTAATTGTAGAAGGAGAAAAGGTAAGCATCGGCTTCGGCGGTACCTGAGGAGTGTGATGATCCGGCTGGATGCCGGATTATCACCCGGTCCCGGTGCCCGGTTCTATTGCCAGACCGCCCGCACTTCATGGGCGTGTGCATCCAGAATATCCTGCACAGCCCGGGGGACCAGCCAGTCTATGCTTCTCCCGGCCAGCCATCTGGTCCGGATCATGGTGGAGCTGATATCCAGCCTGGGCACGGAAAGGTATTTGATCTCCCTGCCCTCTTTCAACTGCCATGAGTGTTCATCCAATCTCCGGACATTCCAGAATTCCCTGGTAAACCCGGCAACTCCGGATTCCTCCCCTTCCCTGCCGATGACCAGAAGATTGCTGAGATAGGCAATTTCCCGGCCCCTGTGCCACTTGGGCACTGTGAACAGGTCACTGTCTCCCAGGATGAAAAAGAGTTCATGGCCGGGGTTGTCTCGGATGTATGCCTGCAGAGTGTCAAAGGTGTAGGATGGTCCTGGCCTCTCTTTTTCCATGCAGTTCACCTCCATGCCCTGTTTTCCCTCAATGGCCCCTTCCAGCATGGCCCGGCGCAGATCAAAGGGCAGGACGAGCTTTAATTCCTTGTGCGGGGGAATGAATGCCGGTACAAGCTCCACCCGGTCCAGGCCTGCCTGCTCCAGCATTTCCAGGCACAGCCGCAGATGGCCGATGTGCACTGGATTAAAGCTTCCGCCCAAAAGTCCTATGCGCAATTTCTGCCTCTCCTGATGAAGTACTTCATCCTCACCTGCATTTCCTTGATTTAATCAATCCAAACTATGTTATCAGAATCTTATCGTCCCGGGAACCGGTACTTCAGGATTGCCCTGCTACACCATGAGGGCGCTTTTCAGCTCCTGGATCCGGTCCCTGACCCGGGCCGCTTCTTCGAACTCCAGGTCCTGGGCCAGCCTGCGCATCCTGCGCTCCAGCTTCTTTATCTCCTGCTCCATCTTTGCGGGATCCCCCCTGTACAGTGCGGCTTCCTCCGCTGCCACGCCCAGCCTGTCCAGTGCGGGCTGAGTGTGCATTTCATAAAGGGTGTTGGGGCCGGCCTTGATAATGCTGGCAGGAATAATATTGTGCTCCTTATTAAACCTTTTCTGCATGCTTCTCCTGCGTCCGGTTTCATCCATGGCCCTCTGCATGGAATCGGTCACCCGGTCCGCATACATGATCACCCGCGCATTGACATTGCGCGCTGCCCGGCCAAAGGTCTGGATCAACGAGCGAGTTGAACGCAGAAAGCCCTCCTTGTCCGCATCCAGGATCGCCACCAGGGAAACCTCAGGGATGTCCAGCCCCTCGCGCAAGAGATTGATGCCCACCAGGACATAGAATTCCCCTGCCCGCAGGGCCTGGATAATGGCCACTCTTTCCAGGGTGTCGATGTCCGAATGCAGGTACCTGCTTTTGATGCCCCTCTCCTGCAGGTACTCGGTCAGGTCCTCAGCCATGCGCTTGGTCAGGGTGGTTACCAGCACCCTTTCATCCCTTTCCTGCCTCTTGAGGCATTCATCCAGAAGATCATCCATCTGGCCCCTGGTGGGACGCACTTCCACTTCCGGATCCACCAGTCCGGTAGGACGGATAATCTGTTCCACCACCACGCCCTGGGAACGTTCCATCTCCCACGGACCAGGTGTGGCTGAAACATATATGCACTGACCCATTCGCTCCAGGAACTCGTCAAAACTCAGGGGGCGGTTGTCCAGGGCTGACGGCAGGCGGAATCCATAATCCACAAGGGTCTTCTTCCTGGATATGTCTCCGTTGTACATGCCCCCGATCTGGGGAATGGTGATGTGCGATTCATCAATAAACAAAAGGTAGTCTTCAGGGAAATAATCCAGAAGACAGGCCGGGGGCTGCCCGGATCTGCGCCCGTCCAGGTGCCGGGAGTAGTTCTCAATACCGCTGCAGTAGCCCATCTCCTGGATCATTTCCAGGTCCAGCTGGGTCCTCTGCTCCAGCCTCTGGGCCTCCACCAGCATGTTCTGTTCCTTGAACCGGACCAGCCTGTGCCTCAGCTCCTCACGGATGTCAATGATGGCTCTATGCAGGTTGTCCTGATCAGACACGTAGTGGCTGCCGGGATATATGACTGTTTTCCTGAGCCTGGATCTTATCTCTCCGGTCAGGGGGTCTGTCTCGTACAGGGACTCAATGCTGTCTCCAAAGAACTCGATGCGCAGGGCCTGTTCCATGCGGTAGGCCGGAATGATCTCCAGCACGTCTCCGCGCACCCGGAAAGTATTGCGGTGAAAATCGTAGTCGTTGCGCTGGTAGTGCACCTCCACCAGTCTGGCCATGAGATCATCCATATCCAAGGCCTGCCCTTCTTCCAGGGGGATGATCATCCGGGCATAGTATTCAGGTGAGCCCAAACCGTAGATACAGGACACCGAGGCCACGATGAGCACGTCCCTGCGGGTGAGCAGGGCGTGAGTGGCAGCATGTCTCAGTTTGTCTATATCGTCGTTTATGGAGGAGTCCTTTTCTATGTACGTATCCGTGGTGGGCAGGTAGGCTTCCGGCTGGTAATAGTCATAATAGCTGACAAAGTATTCCACTGCATTTTCAGGAAAAAGCAGTCTGAATTCGTTGTAAAGCTGGGCAGCCAGGGTCTTGTTGGGGGCCATGACCAGGGCCGGACGGTTCAGCCGGGTAATAACATTGGCCATGGTAAAGGTCTTGCCAGACCCGGTAACACCAAGCAGTACCTGGTCTCTCAGCCCCTGCTCCAGATTTCTGACCAGAGCTTCAATGGCTTGGGGCTGATCTCCCCTGGAAGAATATTCTGATACAAGTTTGAATGGAGGCATCTGGGTATTGTGAAACTCAAAAATTTTGGTTCCTCGACGCATAGAGTGGATTTTATATACAGTTAAAAATTAAGAGCCTTATCCAGAAGCATACGTTGAAGAGCCAATAGTATTCAGGCAAAAATAACTAAAGATAATTCTCCCGTGGTGCGTAGTCACTGATTACGGACAGCTTGGGGAACCACCCTGCTTTTAATCTGTCCATCAATAACCGTAATCTCCAGTTCATCATCAGCCAGAACATCATTGACGCTGCGCAGAAACCTGCCTGTTCTTTCCACAGTTACCAGTGAATATCCGCGCTTCAGCGGGCCGTACGGATCCAGGGACGCAAGCTTTTCCCGGATAAAATTCAGCTGGTGTGCCTTGTCCTGTACAAGACTTTGAGACAGACTTTTCAGCTTTTCCTGCCAGAAAACCAGCTCCTGCCGCCTGATTCTCCAGAAGTCAGGGCCGAACCTGGACTGGATTCTGGCCTCCAGATCATGCACCGATCTCTGATGCATATCCAGGAAAGCACCGGCCTGTCTGTGCAAAGTCTGCTCCAGGGCGTTAAGACTTTCTTCCCGGCGCTGCAGCTGTTTTTCCGGACTGAGCCAGGAAAGGGCCTTTGCAATATTATCCAATTGCTCCTTCCTGTCCTGCAGAAATCTCTCGTAGGTCTTAGCCAGCCTTATCTCATGTTCATCCACCCGCACCCGCAGATCATTTCTCTGCTCCCAAAGATGCTGGGGCACATGGCTGGGAGTGGCCGCGCGCATGTCAGCCACGAGGTCGGCAATGGTGGTGTCCACCTCGTGGCCGATGCCGGTGATCACCGGGATCTCAGAGTCAAAGACCGCCTTAGCCACTTCCTCGCTGTTGAAGGCCCACAGATCCTCCAGGGATCCCCCTCCGCGCAGGAGCACCAGGACCTGGGCCCGGCCCTCCCGGCAGGCCCTGGATATGGCCCGGGCCAGATCAGCCGGGGCCCTGTCGCCCTGAACCAGGCTGGGATAGACCAGTATCTCTGCGCCCAGGCCCATATCCTCGGCTACGCGCATGAAATCCTGCAGGGCCGCTCCGGTAGGTGCAGTGACTATACCCACCCGGTCAGGATTAAATGGAATCTCCTTCTTGCGCCCCGGATCAAAATACCCCTTTTCCTGCAGCCTGGCCTTAAGGGCCTCAAAGGCCAGGAACAGGTCTCCCGGCCCCTGCTCCTGAACCAGTTCAGCTATGAGCTGGTAAGTACCTCGAGGAGGATAGACCCCTATCCTGCCGGCGCAGATCACTTCCTGGCCGTTTCCCAGGCTGACGGCAGGATCCAGGTTCAGCCTGCGGCTGGCCGGCTGGGTATTCTTGAACCAGACCACCTGCAGCCCTGCCTGATCGTCCTTAAGGGTAAAGTAGATATGCCCCGATCCTGGCCGGCTGAGATTGGACACCTGCCCCCGCACCCAGACAAAAGGAAAGTGCATCTCCACCACTTCCCGGATAGCTGCAGTGAGCTCGGATACCTTGAATATACGGGCCATGTCTTTACTCTAGCCGGATGTAAGTCCGAAATGCTCCCGGACCCGCTGGCGCACCTTTTGGAAACCCGTCCAGAAATCCTCCAGGGGAAGTTCGTGTCTCTGCCCGCTGTGGCGCTCCTTGACTTCCACCACCTTATTCTTTATCCCCCTGGCCCCGACAACGATCTGCAGAGGAAAGCCCACAAGATCGCAGTCCTTGAACTTGAATCCCGGACGCTCATCCCGGTCGTCCAGGAGCACATCCACGCCGTGCGCAATCAGCCGGGAATAAATGTCCCGGGCATTTTTTTGCACGAGTTCATCCCTGGGGTTCAAAGCGATAATGACCGTTTCAAAAGGAGCTACAGCCGGGGTAAAGATGATCCCGTGGTCATCGTGATTCTGCTCGATGCATGCCGCCAGCACCCGGCTTACTCCGATACCGTAACAGCCCATGATCATGGGCTGTTCCACCCCCTGCTCGTCCAGAAACAGGGCATGCATGGACCGGCTGTACTTGGTTCCCAGCCTGAAGATATGGCCCACCTCAATACCCTTGGTCATCCGGATGGTTCCGGCACACCTGGGACACGGGTCTTCCCGGGTTATGCTGCGCAGATCGTGATATCCGTTTATCCGGGAATCCCGCTTCAGATCCACGTGCATGAGATGTGCATCCTCCACATTGGCCCCGGTAATCCAGTCCGTTTCCAGGCGCAGCTCAAGGTCCGCCACCATTCTGTCCACCCTGAGACCTACCGGCCCGGCAAATCCCAGTCCTGCTCCGGTCCACTTCTCCACCTGTTCCTTGCTTGCCAGTTCCAGGCTCTGGGCTCCCAGCACATTTTTGAGCTTAACCTCATTGAGCTCCCTGTCCCCCCGGACCAAAGCGGCAACAGATCTGCCGTCGGCATCATACAGCAATGTCTTGAGCACCTTGCGTTGGGGAACATTCAGGTAGCCGGCCACCTGGGACACGGTATGCATCCCCGGAGTAAAAACCTGCTCCGGCGGCAGGGAGCACTCCGGACAGTCCGGTCCCTGGCATTCTACCTCAGCCTTTTCCAGGTTGGCTGCAAAATCGCATTGGGAGCAGGTGGCGATCACATCCTCACCTGTGTCGGCCAGGACCATGAATTCATGAGATAAACTGCCCCCGATGGCCCCGGTGTCCGCCTCCACAGCTCTGAATCTGAGCCCCAGCTTCTCAAAAATGCTCACGTAAGCCTTGTGCATCCATTCATAACTCTGTGCGGCTCCGGCCTCATCCCGGTCAAAGGAATAGGCGTCCTTCATGATGAATTCGCGTCCGCGCATCAATCCGAACCTGGGCCTTATTTCATCGCGGAACTTGGTCTGGATCTGGTAAAGGTTCAGGGGCAGCTGGCGGTAGGAGCTGATCTCGCGGCGAACAAGATCAGTGATCACCTCTTCGTGGGTAGGGCCTATGCAGTAATCTCTGTCATGCCTGTCTCTGAAGCGCAGAAGCTCCTTGCCGTAAGCTTCCCATCTGCCTGTCTCCTTCCACAGATCACCCGGCTGAACTGCGGGCATGAGCAGTTCTACAGCATGGTACCGGGTCATTTCCCTGCGGATGATCTCGGATATCTTGAGCAGAGATCTCCATCCTGCAGGGAGATAAGTATATATTCCCGAGGTCAGCCTGCGGACCATGCCCGCCCTGAGGAGCAGCCGGTGGCTTACAACCTCCGCCTCTGCCGGATCCTCCTTGAGTGTAGGTATGAAATATCTGCTCCAGCGCATGCTTAACTCCTGAATAAGCGGTTAATCAACAATATCTGTTTCTGTCGAGAAGATGGAACCATACTTGGGACGCAGTCAGAAAATCAAGTCAAATCATGATTCCTTCAGGCAACTGTACCTGGATCCGGTTCGTGTCCCTGACCGGGCCGCCAGAAGGAAATCAGGGTCTGCTCAAATATCCTTGAATACCTTGGCCAGAGACTCACCTGCTACATGCATCCACCATTCATTAAACCAGCCGAAAGGGGACTCCTGGACCAAGTAGCCTGCCTTTTCCAGCCTTTTGCCCATGTCCCGGGCTATTTCCAAAGCAAACTCAGGTTCGGCCTTGCTGGTGGACAGATGATTGAAAGAATGCAGGACGATATCTTTGCTTCCAAATTTGTTGGCCAGCCATTTGATGTTCTTCAGGGCCTTGTCCAGGATCTTTTTGTACCTCTCAGGGTCTTCTGCCTCGCAATGGTAAAAGACCACCACAGCATTTCCGGCCTGTATTGGAGCCGGGTTTTCAGGGCCTGAATCCACTGTTCTGGAATAGGGGTGCAGCCTGAAATCAGGGCAATAGAACATCAACAGCTTCATTTTATCCTCTGCAGTGTATTCTTATTTAAAAATGCAGTATAATGAAATAATAAATCCTCAGCATTCGTTGAAGAGCCAAAAATACATCTGTGCAGCATATACTCTCAAACCAGCCTTGCCAAGACTCCGAGATCAGCTCCGTCGTGTCCGGGCTTATCTGCATACGTGATTCATTCTACCCTGGGATATGCTGACAAAGTAAGTCTGAAATTCAGGGTTGTGTTTTTTTAAGCATTGCTATACAGACTTATCAAAAAGTTTTTTAGGAACTGAACAGGGAAGAAAGTGCTCGATGCGCTCTTTGTCCTGTTCACGAATAATAAAATGCAAGCCCTGCATGCAGTTTTTTAGGGGTAACTTAAAATTTTGTCATGCAATTTGAGGAGCCAGTAACATGCAGCTGCACCACAGATTTATCCGGACAGCCAAAAAATTCCCCAATAAGATAGCTGTTCATGACAAGGGAACGGATCGGGATCTTCCCTATTCACGGATGCTCATCGCCAGCCTCCTGCTGGCCGGGCGTTTAAAGGAGATAGATACCAAGTACGTAGGGATCATGGTGCCCACTTCAGCTGGATGCATGCTTTCCCAGCTGGGACTACTCATGGCCGGAAAAATCCCGGTAATGATCAACTACGCCACCGGGGCCAGGGAAAATTCCGTTTATGCCCAGGAAAAATGCCATTTCAAGGCCATCATTACCAGCAGAAAACTCCTGGAGAAACTCAATGTGCAGCCTGTTGAGGGGATGACCTTCCTCGAAGACATGGTTGCATCGGTCAAATTCACTGAAAAACTTCCAGCACTGATCAAGTCCAGATTACCCGAATCATATATCAGAAATTCCGTGCATCAGGGAGACATGGACGAAACAGCGGTCATCCTGTTCACCAGCGGCAGTGAGAAGGAACCCAAGACGGTTCAGCTTTCTCACAAGAACATCGGGCACAATGTGGACAACCTCCCCAGGGCCACTCAAGTAGACCACAGGGACATATTTCTGCCCAACCTGCCACTTTTCCATGTCTTCGGGCTTACAGCCAACTTCTGGCTTCCCATTTGCCTGGGATCGACAATAGTCTCGTATCCCAATCCTCTGGAATACAAAGAGATCTGCAAACTGGTCAAAAAATACAAGGTCACAATCATGGCCGGCACTCCTTCTTTTTACCACGGCTACATGAAAAAATCAGAACCTGGTGATTTTGCAAGCCTCAAGGTTGCCCTTTCCGGGGCAGATACTCTTGCCCCCCAGATCTATGAAGGCTTTCTGGAAAAACAATGCATCCCGATTCTCAATGCTTACGGCACCACGGAAACAAGCCCGGCGATTTCCATCAATAC
Source organism: Desulfonatronospira sp. (assembly GCA_003551155.1). GTDB lineage: Bacteria > Desulfobacterota > Desulfovibrionia > Desulfovibrionales > Desulfonatronovibrionaceae > Desulfonatronospira. The sequence continues at coordinate 639 of PUMA01000170.1, read as the reverse complement.
TCCCGAGGTGAACAGGATAGGCACAGTAGGCAAGCCCATTCCAGGAGTAGAGGTGATTATCCGGGACGTAGACACCGATGAAGTGCTGCCTCCCAATCAGACAGGAAAGATTCTGGTCAAGGGGGACATGGTCATGAAGGGCTATCTCGGCGATCTGGAAGAAACCTCCATGCGCATTCACAATGGATGGTATGATACCGGTGACATGGGATGTCTCGATGAAGACGGGTTCCTGTGGCACAAGGGGAGGCTCAAAAGATTCGTTAAGGTCGGCGGGGAGATGGTTTCCCTGGTCAGGGTGGAAGAAGTGCTCAACAAATATATCCCTGAGGATGTTCTCTGCTGTGTGGTGGATGTTCCCAACCCCACCAAGGGGGCGGATGTGGTGGCTGCCATTACCACCAGGGATTTTGACAAAAGGGACCTGCTCAAGCAGTTGGCCGCGGAACTGCCGGCCATTGCTGTGCCCAAGGAATTTTACGTCATAGAGGACATCCCGATAATGGGAACTGGGAAAGTTAATTTCCGCGAGGTGGAAAAGATCTGCAGGAGACTGTCGGCAGAAAGAGCAGCAAGATCCTCAGAGGTCAAACAGCCATCAGCTGATACGACTGCTGCTGCCCGGGTCTGATTCATTTT